>JANOJW010000292.1:0-8414 GCA_031418955.1 Hyphomicrobiales bacterium
TCTCGTGGCTCATGTTGGCGAGAAATTCGGACTTGGCGCGATTTGCCGCTGCCGCCTCGTGACCAGCCTTTCTGAGGTCGGCCGTGGTCCGCTCGAGTGACGCCTGGGTCTGGCGGAGCACGCGGTTGCTCTTCACCAGGATGGCGATGAGAGCGATTCCAAAGAGGATCAGGCCGCCCATCATGAGCGAAAAGATCGTGTGCAGCTCCTTCAACTCGGACTGCCCATCGGCGACCTGCTCGGCGCCGAAACGGTTTGCGGATGCGGCCAGCTCGACGAATTTGCGCGACAGCGGGGCGATATGGTCGATGACGGCTGAGGCCATGCCCGCCTGCTCGATCCGTGAGACCATATCATCGAGCTTGCCGATGCGCGCCCGGCCGTCGTCGACGATCGCCAGCAGGTCGGGATCGTGATTGATGAAGCGCCGGAACTCGCCATCTCCCAGCAGCGTCATGCGGCTCGCCAGTATCTGCTGCCGCAGGCGCACTTCCTCGAAGCTCTCGGGCGTACGGTACTTCTCGGCGTTGGCAAGCACGATCTGCAGGCGCATCAGCTCGATGACGCCCTGGCTCGCGCTCCATTGCAGATTATAGCGGGAGGCCTCGATCAGGCCCTGCTCGCGTGCCGAAATGAGGAACGACAAATACGCGGACGCGCCAACGAGGAGCGCAATCACCGCCAGAAGTAATACGCGGGCATGCTTCAGCATTACACGCAGCACCCAAAGGCTCTCCGTCGGCCCACAATCGGGCCGACGGCCGGCGAGGGACGGATCACTTCACCTCGATCTTGGCGACCTGCCAAGCCGAGCGACCGTAGAACTTCTGGCTCTTCAGTTCGGCATGGGCGTCGTAGGGGTAGACGATGAAGAGCGGACCTTTGTCGCTCACCGGCATGTAGTTGCCATCGCGCTTCAGTGCGAGGATCGCGCCGTACTTCTGGAAGTCCTCGACCGGAATGTCGGTCTTGTAGTCGTTGAGCGCGGTCACGGTGATCTTCTGGCCCTTGGCGCCCACGAGCTTGAGCAGCTTCGCCATCGAGACACCTTCGAACCGCACCTTGGCGGCGTACCACGGCGTCATCGTCTCGAAGCCCTCGACGCCGATCGCCTCGATCATCGCGCGGTCGAACACCGCGACGCCCGGCTCATTGGTGGCGTCGATCAGTCCGGAGATCGACAAAATCGGCTTTTCGGTGGGCTTGGCGAGCGGCGACGTCGAGGCCACCGCATGGTCAATGTTGCCGAATTGGACGAAGACGCCGGCGGCGCCGGTGGCAGCGACTGCGGCAAGTCCGAGCATCGATCTGCGATTCAGCATGTGACCACCATCCTCTGATCGTCGGCTCAAGTCCCAATCGTCGAGCCGTGAGTTGAGCATGCAGGATAGGCGGCCTTGGTTTCCGAAATCCTAAAGGACCATGAACCGGTTGGGGTCAGAGCTATCCCGGCCTTCGCAAGATCCGCCAAATCCTGCTCAAACTCGCTGGTTTTCTTTTCGTAAATTTTAACCAAACGGCGTAACCCGTCGGCAAACCTTGTTACGTACAACGAACCCACGGCGTCAAATGGGGAGGCGGGTCAACCCGCTCTGTAAACGTGGAAACCTACAAGCAATTCACTTTCGAGGCGGCACACCAGACGCCGCCCTACTCGGGTCTGCACGGCCATTCGTTCCTGGTCTGCGTCTACCTCAAGGGGCAGCGCGATCCCGTCTATGGTTGGACCCACAACCTCGCCGAGGTGGAAGCCGCCGTCGAACAGATCAAGCGCAAGATCGACCACAAGTATCTGAACGACGTCGAGGGCCTCGAGGTGCCGACGCTCGAGAACGTCACCAGCTGGATCTTCGAGCGTCTGAGCGCCGCGATCCCGGGCGTCGACCGCGTCGTGGTGCAGCGCGGCACCGAGGGCCAGGCCGAGGGCTGCTCGGTCCGCGCCGCGCACTGAACCAAAAAACGATCCGAATTCGGGGGACACGATCATGACGCTACCGCTCCGCAAGGAAATTGCTGCGCTCATCGGCGCGACGCCGAAGGCGCCCAAGCTGTGCAATCACGCGCTCGAGCAGCCGCTCAACGGCGCCGACCGCGCGCTGATGAAGGCGGCCGCCGCCGAGAAGATCGCCGAGCTGTTCGACATCCTCGGCATCGACCACAAGAACGACCACAACACCCGCGACACCCCCACGCGCGTCGCCAAGATGCTGGTCGAGGAGACGCTGAAGGGCCGCTACACCGACGCGCCGACGATCACCGAGTTCGAGAACGTGCACGGCTACGAGCAGTTGATCGTGACCGGGCCGATCGAGCTGCGCTCGACCTGCGCGCACCACATGATGCCGATCTATGGCTCAGCCTACATCGGCGTGCTGCCGTCGAAGGATGGCGGCATCATCGGGCTGTCGAAGTACGACCGCATCGTGCATCACTTCGGGTCGCGGCTGCAGATCCAGGAGGAACTGGTCCGCCAGATCGGCAACTTCATCGTCGAGAAGACGAAGCCGCGTGGCCTCGCGGTCCGCGTCAGCGCCGTCCACATGTGCAAGACGCACCGCGGCGTGCACGCCTCGCATGCGAGCCGCATGATCAACTGCGAATTCTACGGCGACATGCTGACCGACCAGGCTGCCCGCGCCGAGTTCATGCAGGAGTGCGCCTCCCTCGAGCGCCATCGCTGATTGGGCGCTGGTGTAGGTGCAGGTCGGAGTGAGGCCGCCCTGCACTCGGCCGAAGTCCGACATGCTGCGACTGCCGTACTTGCCGCTGTCAGACTTCGCGGGAGCTGGCGCTGGTGCTCCACCGCATGATCGGGGCCCGCTCACTCCGACCTACGCGATCAGGACGGGATGATCACGCCCTTGCCGGTGGTCTGGGTGTCGAACAGCTTATAGGCTTCCTCGGCCTGCTCGAGCTTCCAGCGGTGCGTGAACAGCTTCTCGACGTCGATCTTGTGGTCGGCGACGAACTCGGCGCATTCGGCCTGGCCCTGCTTGGAGAACGTCCACGACCCGACGATCGTCACCTGCCGGCGCAGGATGTCGGGCGACACGTCGAGCGTGACCTGGCCGCGCTCGCCGACGTAGCAGGCCGTGCCCCAGGAGCGGACGGCGCGCACGGCGGAGGCGCGGGCATCGGGCGCCGAGGAGCAATCGAGCGTCTTGTGGGCGCCTTCGCCGTGGGTCAGGTCGCGGATCGCTGAGACCACGTCGTTGGTGGCCTTCGAGTTGATGGTCACGTCGGCGCCGAACTCCTTGGCGCGCGCGAGGCGCTCGGGCGAGATGTCGAGCGCGATCACGCGCGCTCCCATGGCCACTGCGAGCTGTGTCGCCGACAGGCCGACCGGCCCCTGGCCGAAGATGGCGATGCTCTCGCCGCCTTGAAGATTGAGACGCTTCAGGGCGCCCCAGGCGGTGCCGGTGCCGCAGGAGATCGCGGCGCCTGTGACGAACGACAGACTGTCGGGCAGCGGCACCAGCGTGTGGGCCGGCACCTTCATGTAACGGGCATGGCCGCCGTTGCCGCCCGAGCCGTAAACGACAGTGCCCTCGAGGCACATCTGGGTCCAGCCGCCCCGGCAATGCTTGCAGCCGCCGCAGCCGTCGTAATGATGATCCATGACCCGCTGGCCGACGCGCGCCTGTTTCGCCGACACCGCCGAGCCGACCGCGGCGACGACGCCGCAAGGCTCATGCCCGGCGATGGTGCCGGCCTCGCGCTTGATGCCGCCGGTCACCGCACCAAACGAGCTTGCCGGCGCCCGGTAGTTGTGCAGGTCCGAGCCGCACATGCCGGAGGCCTTGATCTCGAGCACCACGTCGTCGGGGCCAGGCGTCGGATCGGGAAACTCCCGCAGCTCCAGCTTCCGGTCCCCGATGAACACCACGCCCTTCATGAATGCGTCTCCTGCTGCTGGTCTGATGGCACTCTGCCGACTTGAAGGTTCAGCCATCTCGTCGATTGAAGTCGCCCAACACTGCAACAATTCAAGCCAGCGTGCCAGAGCGCATCGCCGACGGTCCACTACGACCGGTATCGCCAGGTGCAAGTGGTCGACGGATCGCCTTTCGTGATAGGATTGACCATGACCCGCGCTCAGAACCAAATTTTGACCCTTATCGCGATGCTGCCGCTTGATCAGCGCCGCGAGCTCGTCGAGCACATCTACGACGTCAACTTGTTCGGCGAGAGCTTCTACGACCAGATGAGTGCCGAACAGCGCGCCGAACTCGATGAGAGCATCGCTCAGGCCGACCGTGGGGACGTCGTCGAGTCCGAGCACGTGTTCGCGGAGCTTGCCCGGAAGTTTGGGTTCTCTCGCGCATGAAGGTGGTCTTCACCGACCGCGCCCGTCAACAGTTCGAGCGCCGCCTCGCCTACAGCTTCGACCGATTCGGCCGGCGCGTTGCCGAGCGCACGTTCGCCCATGTGGATCGATTCATCCACAACAGCATAGCGCGCCACCCCGACACCAGCGGCAACCGCCACCCCGTCCGCGATTTCTATGAGGCCTGGGTGCCGCGAACACCGTTCTTCATCATCTATCGCATCGATCACGTTGCCGAGGTCGTCACCGTGCTCGCGATCTATCATCACGCCCAAGATCGCACGACCATCGACCCCGACTGAGATTGGGCCCGGTGACAGCCGTCGGCACAATTTAAGTCAATTCGCACGGCTGCGTTTCGCTTCGTCAACGAAGGCGACCTATGATGGGCGTCCGAGTGACGCGAAACCCAAGCTCTCGATACCGATGTCTTCCCAGTCAACCTTCGACCTCGTCATCATCGGCGGCGGCATCAACGGCGCCGGCATTGCAGCCGATGCGGCGGGCCGCGGCCTGTCGGTGCTGCTCGCCGAGCAGGCGGATCTGGCCTCGGGCACGTCGTCGGCCTCCTCGAAGCTGGTGCATGGCGGCCTGCGCTATCTCGAACACTACGAGTTCCGCCTGGTGCGCGAGGCGCTCGCCGAACGCGAGGTGCTGCTGGCCAAGGCGCCGCACATCATCTGGCCGATGCGCTTCGTGCTGCCGCATGTGGTGGGCCTCAGGCCCCCGTGGATGATCCGCGCCGGGCTCTTTCTCTACGATCATCTCGCCCGGCGTCGACGCATCCCGGGTTCCTCGGGCGTCAACCTAGCGCGCGATCCGGCCGGCCGGCCGCTGAAGGACGACTTGCGCCGCGGCTTTGCCTATTGGGACTGCTGGGTCGACGATGCGCGCCTCGTCGTGCTCAACGCGCGTGCGGCAGCCGCCCGCGGTGCAGCGATCGAGACGCGCACGCGCGTGACGGCAATCGAAGCCGCAGGCCACGAGTGGATCGTCCGCCTCGAGCGGGGCAACGAGGTGCGCACCGTGCGGGCCCGAGCGTTGGTCAATGCCGCGGGGCCGTGGGTCGATCGCGTGGCGGGACTCATCACGTCGACCGGCGCCGGCGCCCCGCCGCCGCGGCCGAAGGTTCGCCTCGTCAAGGGTAGCCACATTGTCGTGCCCCGGATTACCGGCGCCAACGACGCCTACCTGCTGCAGAGCGCCGACGGCCGCGTGGTGTTCGCGCTGCCCTACGAGGAGCGCTTCACCTTCATCGGGACGACCGACGTGCCGTTCACTGGCGATCCAGCAAGCGTTGCGATCGACGCCGACGAGGAGCGCTACCTGCTGGCGCTGGCGGAGCGGTTCTTCCGCGCGCCGATCTCTCCTGAAGATATCGTCTGGCGCTATTCCGGCATTCGTCCGCTTTACGACGACGCGAGCACCGATCCTTCCGCCGTCACCCGCGACTACAGGCTCGATCTGGCAGCCGGCAGCACGCACCCGCCGCTGCTGACCGTGCTCGGGGGCAAGGTCACGACCTATCGCCGGCTCGCCGAGGAAGCGCTCGATCGGCTTAGCCCCCATCTCGCGCGCTGCGGCCCGGCCTGGACGGCGGCGAGCCCGCTGCCGGGCGGCGACATCGCTGGCGGGGATTTCGACGGGTTCCTCCGCGACCTGCAGCGTCAACGCCCGGGCTTCGACGCCGCGTTCCTGCGCCGCCTCGCGCGACGGCACGGCAGTGATACGGACACAGTCCTAGGCGAAGCGAGAAACAAGACGGACCTCGGCCGCGATCTCGGCCACGGACTGACTGAGCGCGAGGTCCTCTACATGCGCGACCACGAGTGGGCGCGGGCGGCCGATGACGTGCTGTGGCGGCGCACGAAGGTCGGCCTGCACTTGAGCCCGAGCGAGCGCACCGGCGCGACAGAGGCGATCGACCGCCTGCTGCAGGGGTGATGCGTCGGCGCTTCGGCACCATCGCACCCAGTGCCGGCGATGCTCTTTCGCCGCCGGCAATTGGACACATCCATTGGCACACATCCATTGGCACTGGCCGCGTGCCGCCGCTTCCGCTACCACTCGATCAGCGAACGACGGCGCAGGGAGCCCATGGCCTCGGTCACACTCAGCCAAGTGAAGAAGGTCTATCCCGGCGGCGTCGAGGCCGTGAAGGGCGTGTCACTGGCGATCCCGGACGGCTCGTTCACCGTGCTGCTGGGTCCGTCGGGCTGCGGCAAGTCCACGTTGCTGCGCATGATCGCCGGCCTCGAGACCATCTCGGGCGGCACCATCTCGATCGGCGGCCGCGTGGTCAACCAGGTCGAGCCCGCCGACCGCGACATCGCCATGGTGTTCCAGAACTACGCGCTTTATCCGCACATGTCGGTCTACGACAACATGGCCTACGGCCTGCGCAATCGCGGTACGCCGAAGAACGAGATCGAGCGGCGTGTGCAGGAGGCCGCCAAGCTGCTGGCGATCGGCGATTTCCTCGGCCGCAAGCCCAGCGCCTTGTCGGGCGGCCAGCGCCAGCGCGTCGCCATGGGCCGCGCCATCGTGCGTGAGCCGCAGGCGTTCCTGTTCGACGAGCCGCTGTCCAACCTCGACGCCAAGTTGCGCGTGCAGATGCGTATCGAGATCCGCCGCCTGCACAATCGACTGAGGGCGACGTCGATCTTCGTCACCCACGATCAGGTCGAAGCGATGACGCTCGCCGACCAGGTCGTGGTCATGAACAAGGGCACCATCGAGCAGGTGGGACGTCCCATCGACGTCTATCAGCGCCCGGCGAGCACATTCGTTGCGAGCTTCATCGGTTCGCCGGCGATGAACCTCGTCAAGGGGCGGGTCTCGGCGCCGGGCCGCGTCGAACTCGACGGCGCCGGCGCGCTCGCTTTCGAGGCGAAGGACTTCACCGCGCGGGAGGGGCAGACGGTCGAGGTCGGCATTCGGCCCGAGGACCTCGTACTGGCGATGGACGGCGGCGGCGACGCAGGCCTCGCGTTCACCGCTGAGCTCGTCGAGGAACTGGGCCCCAATCGCCTGGTGCACGGCCTGATCGGCGGCGCGCCGCTCGTCGTCTCGGTGGCGGCGGGCATCGACAATCTGTCGGGCGCGCAACGGCGGCTGGCGGTGGCGCCGGGCCACGTGCATCTGTTCGACCTCGACAGCGGACGGAGCCTGCGATGCGCCTCCTGATCGCTGGATGGCAGGGCCAGCTCGCCCGCGCGCTCGTCGAGCTGGCGCCCGGTGCCACCGACATCGACGCGCTCGCCGTCGGCCGCCCGGCGCTCGACATCTGCGAGGCCGCGACGATCACGCGCGCGATGACCGATTTCCGCCCCGACGTGATCATCAACACGGCCGCCTACACCGCCGTCGACAAGGCCGAGACCGAGCCCGCCGCAGCGTTCGCGTTGAACCGGGACGGCGCGCGCATGCTGGCCGAGGCGGCGGCCAAACGCGGCGCAGCGATCATCCACGTCTCGACCGACTACGTGTTCGACGGCGCCAAGCCCAGCGCTTACGTCGAGGACGATGCGACCGCGCCGCTCAACGTCTACGGGCGTTCGAAGCTCGAAGGTGAGCAAGCGGTGGCGGCGGCCAATCCGCGGCATGTCATCGTGCGAACGTCCTGGGTGCACAGCGCGACGGGCGCCAATTTCGTGCGGACCATGCTGCGGCTCGCGGCCGAGCGGCCGAAGCTGACTGTCGTCGACGACCAGATCGGCTCGCCGACCTATGCGCCGCATCTGGCGGAGGCCGTGCTCGGCATCGCGCGTCGCATCGCCACGTCGCCCTCCACCGGCTCATGGGGCGTCTATCACGCCGCCGGCACGGGCACCGTGACGTGGTGCGGGCTTGCGCGCGAGGCCTTGCGTGTTTCGTCGTCGCTTGGAGGGCCGTCCGTGCCGGTCGATCCGATCCCGACGTCGGCGTATCCGACGCCGGCGCGCCGCCCGATGAACTCGCGGCTCGACTGCGGCCGGCTCGAACGCACCTTCGGGATCAAACTGCCGCCGTGGGAGTCAGGCGTCGCCGACGGCGTGCGGCGGTTGCTGGCTGCCGCATAGTCCATCTGACTTGGATCAAATGCTGT
>JANOJW010000293.1:0-3274 GCA_031418955.1 Hyphomicrobiales bacterium
CTCGAGGCTTTCAGACAGGCCTTCCTTCATGGCTTCGAGCGTCTTCGTCGACTCGTGCAGGCCGAACATGCCGGTGAACGAGGCCTTCAGCGCGGTCAGCACGCTGTCGTTGGTCGAGAAGAAGCTGATCGCCTGCTGATAAACGCGCTCCTTGGCCGACGTCGTCTGCATCAGCCGCGCCATCACCACCTCGGAGGTATTGTAGGAGATGGTGAGGTTGTCGGAGAGATCCTTGGAGATCTGGTAGCGCTTGTCCTCATCCTGCAGTTGGCGCAGGTGCTCGTCGCGCAGCAGGTCGAGCTTGGCGCGCTCGGCTGGATCGGTGCCGGCGAATTTCGCCACCACCTCGGAGGCGCCGGCGAGCTCCTTCTTGGCCGCCTCGAGACGGACCTCGGCTTTTTTCAGGACTTCGAGCGCCATGACCTCGGCATGCTTCAGTGCGCCGCGGAAGTCGCGGTAGGCGTCGAGGATCTTGCCCTCGCGCTCGATCTGATTGCGCGTCTCCTTGGTGACGTCGAGATAAATCTTGCGGATACCGTCGAAGCGGTCGGAGATGTCGCCGCGCATCAGCTTCATCCAGATGTTGGTGCCGCGCTCGAGGGGCCCGATCTTGCCGTCGTCGACCTGGTCGACGAGGCGCTTGGCGTCGTCGCGGATCGAGTTGAAGCCCTCGGTGATCTTCTGGTAGCGCTGGCCCACTTCCATCTTCGCCGTCTGTTCGCGCACGACCTCGTTGAACACCTCGGTCTGGCCGAGCGTCCGGGCGATGATGGCGATCTTGTCCTTGTCGAGGTCGGCGATCTTCTCGAGCAGCGCATTGATCGGCGCGGGTTCGACCTTCGACGGCATCAGCCCCATGTCGCGCAGCGAGCCCGAAGCCTTGTCGAGGTACTGCATCGGGGTTTTCGGCGTGATGGGGGCCATGCGCGTGCTCCTGATCGGTGAGAACTGTGCAGAACGTGCGCTCGCCCGATGCCGATTTCAAGAGCGATGCACTGCCTTCATGACAAAGCCCGGAACCGCGGTTCCGGGCTTTGCCAGTTGGACCAGTCAGCAGCGTCGCTAATCGAGGAAGCCGACGAGCTTTGGAAGCCAGAGGATGATGCCGGGGAAGTAGATGCACAAGAACAGACCGACGATCTGCAATCCGACGAACGGGTACATACCGTTGTAGATGTCGGTCATACTCACTTCGGGCGGGGCGGTCCCCTTCATGTAGAATAGCGTCGCCCCGAAGGGTGGAGTCATGAAGGATGTTTGTAAGTTGACCGCCACCAGCGTGCCGAACCAGCCCATCAGGTAGGCGTTGGAGCCGATGTGATCGGAGAAGTCGAACTTCATCATGATCGGTCCGAAGATCGGCAGCACGATGAGGCAGATCTCGATCCACTCGAAGGGAAACCCTAAGAGGAACACCAGCACCATCACGAAGGCCAGCATCTCCCATTTGGTGTCGATACCGAAGTAATGGAGCGTGCCGAGCATCAGGTCGTCGCCGCCGAGCACGCGGAACACATAGGAGAAGCCCGTCGCGCCGATGAAGACCAGGAACACCATGGCGTTGGCGCGGCAGGCCGCGCGCACCGCTTCGGTGAGCATCTTCATGTTGCACTGACGGTTGAGCGCGGCAATCGCAAGGGAGCCGAGCACACCGACGCCGGCGCTTTCAGTCGGCGTTGCCCAGCCCGCGAAGATCGAGCCAAGCACGACGACCAGCAGCGCCATCATCGGGAACAGGCCCTTCCACATCACGATCCAGAACTCGCGCCGGTTCTGAGGCCCGTGATCCTTGCCGAGCTTGGGCGCGACGCTCGGCTTCAGAATGGAGAGGACGATGATGTAGGCGAGGAACAGGCCCGACAGCAGGAACCCCGGCATGGTGGCGGCCGCGAACAGCACGCCGGCCGAGGTCTGCAGCATCTCGGCCATGACGACGAGCATGATCGCTGGCGGCAGCAGGATGCCGAGCGTGCCGGCCGACGAGATGGTGCCGACAGCGAGCTTCTTGTCGTAGCCCGAAGCCAGCATCTGCGGCAGCGCGATCACCGACAGGGTGACGACGCAGGCGCCGACGACGCCCATGGGTGCGGCGAGAATGGTGCCCATCACCATGACGGCGACGGCCAGTGCGCCGGGCACCCGCTTCAACAGCACCTCGGTCGCCATCAGCATGTCCTTGGCGGAGCCCGAGCGCTCGAGGATCGAGCCCATGAAGATGAAGGCCGGGATCGAGACCAGGACCGGGTCCATGGCCACCTGCCCCCACATGCGCAGGTTGACGTTGGAGAGGCCGATAAACTCGAAGGCGCCGAAGTACCAGCCGATGGAGGCGAACGCCATGGCCATGCCGCCCATCACGAAGGCGACCGGGTAGCCGCAGAAGATCATGACGAACATCAGCCCGAACATGATCAGGGCGAGGTTGTCGATCAGCCTGTCCTTGCCGGCGAACCAGCCGCCGACCAGGCAGGCGGTCGCGAGCACGCCGAGGAAGATGAATGCGCTCCGCAGACTTTTGTCGCCCGTCACTTCGACCGGGCCGTTGATTGTCGTTTCAGCCATGATGATGGATCCCGATCAGACTTCGAGCTCGGCTTTGCCGATGTTCAGCTGTGCGCGGTCCTGGGGCACGCCGCCGAAAAGATAGGCGGTCACGCGCAGGAAGACGCTGATGATGGCAAGGAGAATGAGAAAGGTGCCGATCACGTAGACGCCCTTGGCGATCCACCGGTTCTCCAAGCCCGTCGCACTCTCCGAGCCTTCGTCGAGACGCCAGGACTGATAGAAGAAATCGAGCCCGTAATAGCAGACCACCGCCATGTACGGGAATGCCAGCAGGAGGCAGCCCCACCACTCGAGCCAGGCGCGGCTGCGGAACGAAATGTTCTCGGTGTAGCTGTCGACGCGGGGATGCGCGTTGATCACGTAATTGTAGCCCATCCAGCTCGAGAAGATGGTGGTCGAGAGCCACCATTCGAACTCCTGGAAGCGCGTCAGCGAGATCGGCAGGCCCATCTTGCGCGAGAACACGTCGAAGCAGGTGACGCACATCAGGATCATCAGGCACCAGCCAAATGTGAAGGCGATCTTCTCGAGCAGCTTCGCAATGCCGTTCGACACCGCGATCGGCCCCAGCACGATTGCCAGCACCGAGATAACGAACAGCAACCCCATCAGAATATTGAGTTCCATGCGATCCATATCCCCCGATCGGGTGCGCTCATCCCCCCGGAGAGCGCTGCTCCTTACAACAGCGGCCGGGCCCATTCCGAAG
>JANOJW010000294.1:0-5333 GCA_031418955.1 Hyphomicrobiales bacterium
ATCGTTCTGTTCAAAATCGCTGATTTTAGTGGAACCTTGCAGTCCAAAGCCGACTATGCGGCGAAGAAGATCACCGAGTTGGGCTCGAGCCTGAACGGACACCTGACCGTCATAGAGCCCGGGCGAGAGCGGCCGCGCCCAATGCCTGCGGTCCAGCCATGATCACACCGGCTTGTCGCCGCAAACGGTGACGCGATAGCCGAGCCGCGAATGCGGGAAGTAGTCCCAACATGCATAGTGCTGCGCGGAACGATTGTCCCAGAACGCCATCGACTTCTCGCGCCACTTGAAGCGGCACTGGAACTCCGGCGTCTTGACGTGCTCGAACAGCATGTCGAGCAGCGCGCGGCTCTCGCTCTGGCTCAGGCCCTCGATGCGGGTGGTGAACCCCGAGTTGACGTAGAGCGCCTTGCGGCCGGTCTCGGGGTGGGTGCGCACCACCGGATGCAGATTGCGCGGATACTCCTTCAGCCCCTCGCGCAGCTTGGTCAGGCCGAGCGTGACACGGTGAACGTGCTCGGACTCGTGCCAGGCCTTCAAGCCACCGAGGAACTGCTGCATCGGCTCCGACAACCCGTCGTAGGCCGCATACATGTTGGCAAACAGCGTGTCGCCGCCCGACGGCGGCAGGTTGCGCATGTGCAGGATCGAGCCCATCGGCGGCTCGGGATCGCACGAGACGTCCGAGTGCCAGCGGTTACCGGCGACGGCCTTCGATTTCTCGTCGGCCTTGATCACCAGGATCTCGGGATGGCCCTGCGGCGACGGCGCGGTCGGATGGATGTGCAGGTTGCCGAAGCGGCGGCCGAACGCCTTCTGCTGGTCGAGGTCGATCTCCTGGTCGCGGAAGAACACGACGCAGTGCTTCAACAGCGCCTCGTGGATCTCGGCGTGCTCGCGGTTGGTGAGCGGCTTTGAGAGATCGATGCCGTGGATCTCGGCGCCGATGACGGGGGACAACGGCTCGACGCGAATGGTCTCATAGCTCATGGACGCCTCCCGGGAGTGGAGGAGCCGAGGCTATAGCAACGGGAAGACCGGTCAATGGTCGTCGACGCGTGTGCCGGGCACGCTCACTCCCGCTCGACGTAGCTGGCAACGAGGCGCTTCTTCTCGCCGTTGTCGAAGCGGATGGTCAGCGTGGTGCCGGAGACTTCGAGCACGGTGCCGCCGCCGAACTTGGCGTGGGCGACGCGCTCGCCGACGGCGAAATTCGCCTCCTCGATCTGCGAAGCGATCAGCCGGCCTTCGATGGTGGGAGCCGCGCGGCGCTGGTCCTTGGCGGAAGCCCACTTCTGTGCGGCCACGGGCTTTGCCTGGTTTTCAAAATTCTGCTTGGCGCGCTGCCAGCCGGGCGTCTCGTAGCTCGAGCGGAACGGCGCCGGCGTCTCGTCGAAGCGGCCCGCGCCATAGGGGTTCTGCCGACCGAAGCCCGCAGAGGTGGAGCCGAACGGCGTGCGCACCTCGGCCACCTCGACGTTGGCGACCGGCAGCTCATCGATGAAGCGGGAGGGGCTCGCCGACTGGTAGAGGCCGCGCGTGCGCCGGTTCTGCGCGAACGAGACGTGCGCCATTTTGCGCGCGCGCGTGAGACCAACGTAGGCGAGGCGGCGCTCCTCCTCGAGGCCAGCGAGGCCCGATTCATCGAGCGAGCGCTGGTGCGGGAAAAGGCCCTCCTCCCAGCCGGGCAGGAACACCGTATCAAACTCGAGGCCCTTCGCGCCATGCAGCGTCATGATCGAGACGCGGTCACCGTCGTCGCCCTGCGCGGTATCCATCACCAGCGACACATGCTCGAGGAAGCCTGCGAGCGTGTCGAACTGGTGCATGAAGCGGATCAACTCCTTCAGGTTCTCCAGCCGCGCATTGGCCTGCGGGCTCTTGTCGGCCTGCCACATCGCCGTGTAGCCCGACTCGTCCAGGATCAGCTCGGCAAGCTCGGTGTGGCGCAGGCTGTCGATTTGGCCGCGCCAGCGCTCGAACGCCAACAGCAGATCCGACAGCGCACGCCGTGCCTTGCCCGGCAAGTCGTCGGTGCCGACGATCTCGCGGGCGGCCTGATACATCGGGATGGCGCGGGCACGCGCGAGATCATGGATGCGCCGCACGCTGGTATCGCCCAAGCCGCGTTTGGGCACATTGGCGATGCGCTCGAACTTCAGATCATTCGCCGGATTGG
The DNA here is from genome assembly GCA_031418955.1 of Hyphomicrobiales bacterium. Taxonomy (GTDB): domain Bacteria; phylum Pseudomonadota; class Alphaproteobacteria; order Rhizobiales; family Hyphomicrobiaceae. The sequence continues at coordinate 2,180 of JANOJW010000294.1, forward strand.
CAGTGATCTCGAGATAGGCGATGGCGTCCCTGATTTCCTGGCGCTCGTAGAAGCGCGGGCCCCCGATCACGCGATAAGGCAGGCCCAGCGTGATGAAGCGGTCTTCCAGGACGCGCATCTGGAACGAGGCGCGCACCAGGATCGCGATCTGGTTCAGCCGATGCCGGTTCGATTTCAGGCCCTCGATGGCGCTACCGATCGTGCGCGCCTCCTCCTCGTCGTCCCACACGCTGGTGACGGTCGGGCGGGTGCCCTCCTCGCCGTCGGTGAACAGCGTCTTGCCAAGGCGGCTCTTGTTGTGCGCGATGAGGCCGGATGCGGCAGCCAGAATGTGTCCCGTCGAGCGGTAGTTGCGCTCGAGCCGGATCACGGTGGCGCCGGGGAAGTCCTTGTCGAAGCGCAGGATGTTTTCTACTTCCGCGCCACGCCATCCGTAGACTGATTGATCTTCGTCGCCGACGCAGCAGACGTTGGGCACGCCTTGCGAAAGAAGCCGCAGCCACAGGTACTGCGCGACGTTGGTGTCCTGGTACTCGTCGACCAGGATGTAGCGGAAGCGGCGGTGATAGTCGGCGAGCACGTCGGGGTGCTCGGTGAACAGGCGGATGCACTCGAGCAGCAAGTCGCCGAAATCGCAGGCGTTGAGTTCCTTCAAGCGCGACTGATAGGCGGCGTAGAGCTTGATGCCCTGCCCGTTGGCGAAGATGTTGCCCTCGCGCGCCGGCACCTTTTCGGGGATCAGCCCGCGGTTCTTCCAGTCGTCGATCATCGAGGCGAGCTGGCGCGCCGGCCAGCGGTCCTTATCGATACTGGCCGCCTCGATCACCTGTTTGACGAGCCGCAGCTGGTCGTCCATGTCGAGGATGGTGAAGCCGGACTTCAGGCCGACCAGCTCGTGATGCCGGCGCAGGATGCGCACGCCGATGGCGTGAAAGGTGCCGAGCCACGGCATGCCCTCGACCGCGCCACCGACAAGGGCGCCGATGCGCTCCTTCATCTCGCGCGCGGCCTTGTTGGTGAAGGTGACGGCGAGCACCTGGCTGGGAAACGCGCGCTTGGTCGCAAGGATGTGGGCGATGCGCGTGGTGAGGACCCGCGTCTTGCCGGTGCCCGCGCCCGCCAGCACGAGCACGGAGCCGTCGAGCGTCTCGACGGCGCGGCGCTGCTCGGGATTGAGGCCTTCGATGTAGTCGCCGGCCGGGGCGGCGGGGGGAGCGGCAGCGAGCGCGCGCGCCGAGATCGAGCCGCGGGCGGCGGGCGGCGGTGGCGCGGGCTCGGCGAATGCTCGGCTGACGGGACTCGCGAGTGGTTCGGCGCGCGGCGCCTGCGGCAGATCGAAGGGCACATCGTCGAGTGACCCACCATCGCCGGCGTCGCCATCTGCATCAGTCGCGCGCGATAGCTCCGCCTCACGGTCTGCCTCCCCCCTTGCGGGGGAGGGTCGGGGTGGGGGGTGTCCTGTGACCTCGCGAGCGCCGTGCACCACCCCCATCCCCGGCCCTTCCCCCGTCGAGGGGGGAGGGAGACGTGGCAGAGGCACCTCGCTGTCGTCTCCCACCTCGTCGCGGTCGTCGGCAACCCAATCGGGCACGGCATCGTGGGATGGCGGCTCGTCGCGCGCCTCAGGTCGCGGCGCGGTAGGCGCGGCCTTAGGCAGATCGAACGGCACAGCGTCGGCCTGGCCCTCGTCGAACAACGACGGGGCGGGCGCGGGCTTGGAGCGTTTCCGATTCGCGGACATTGCCGGAACATAGCACGAGTTGCATGACCGCAATCGGGCATCTGGGCCGCATCAACAGGCGCGACAAGTCGCGGCCGTACAGTCGACAGCCGTTGGCCTTCGTGGTGGAGTCAGCGCTCAAGGAGACCGCCATCATTCGTCCGGCGGGCTCAGGCCGCCGCCTCCCAGACCAGCCCCGGCTGCGCGGCGCGGAACCGATCGGGCGCAACGCCGCGCGCGACAAGTGCTGCGGCCAGAGCCTTCGGCGGATCGTCGTGCGCCTCGGCGGTCAGGCGGAAGGTGCCCCAGTGGTGGCCCAGCGCCTCGGCGGCTTCGACCGTCTGGAACACGCTCGCCGCTTCCTCCGGGTCGATGTGCTGTTCGCCCATGAACCAGCGCGGCGCATAGGCCCCGATCGGGATCAACGCCAAGCGCAACTTCGGATGCCGCGAGCGAACATGGGCAAACGTGCGCCCATCGCCAAAGCCCGTGTCGCCGATGGCGTAGATTTTCCCGGCCGGCGCCTCGATGACGAAGCTCGCCCACAGCGCGTGCATGCGGTCGCGCATGCCGCGCGCCGACCAGTGCTGCGTCGGCTCGGTGTAAACGCGCACGTCGCGCGACAGCTCGGTCACGTCGCCCCAATCGGTGGTCGTGACGCTGAGATCAGACATGGCGCTGCGCATGATGGCATCGTTGCCGAGTGGCGTGACGACGCGGGGCGCGTCGCGCCGCCACAGTCGCGCCAGCGTGGCGATGTCCAAGTGATCGTAATGGTTGTGGGTGACAAGCACGACGTCGATGCGCGGCAGCGCCTCGAACGCGATACCCGGAGGATTGGCGCGCCGGGGGCCGAGGAACGACGTTGGTCCCGCGCGATCGGACCACACCGGATCGATCAGGATGTTGAGGCCCGCGGCCTGCACGAGCCAGGACGCATGACCGACGTGGACGACGCGCGCGGAAGCACCCGACACGGCCGGCGGCGGGGTATCGATGCGCGCGACCGGCACCTCGGCTGGCCACGGCGCCCAGCTCTCCTGTGTGTAGAGTCTTGCAAGCTGGCCGAAGCTCTTGGCGCCACGGCCGCCCGGGTTGTAGAAGCGGTGGCCATCGAAGTGATCGCTGATCGGCCCCTTGTAATAGGCGTTGGCCTTGCGCGGCATGACGATGGTCGCCCCGGCGGCGGCGGCCATACAGGTGATCACCGATAGTTTGAAGGCTCGTCGGGAAAGCATGGCAGCGTGGGGTCCGTCCTGTGGAGACGTTGACTTACATCAGACACCCGACAACCGGGGATCGAGCATACTCGAGAGCGCGTTCGTCGGGTATCTGACACCGGGCGGAGTACTTCTGAAGCAAGGATGGTATCTGATGCCTCAGCACAGCGGCGTCGGGTCACGTCCAAAGTGCAGGCGGCCTTCTACCCGACCT
>JANOJW010000295.1:0-3603 GCA_031418955.1 Hyphomicrobiales bacterium
TGCTTGTCGTACCAGGCATCGAGTTCGGCCTTGCGACACCAATCGCTGATCACATCGGTGAGCGCGTTGTCGACGTGGGCATGACTGATGAACACATCATGCTTGCGGTCGGCCATCGGCAATGGTGCCACTTTTGTCCCCCAATCAATTGTCGGAACGCATCAATCACGGCTGGTACTTTGGGCCATTCGTCCTGGATCGGCAAATGACGAAGTGGCACGAATGGCCGTCGATGAGAGCGGCGACAGCGGGCCCGTGATGAGCGTCCAGGCCGGCGCGCGGGCGCCGGGAATGAGCCGCGCGCGCGCCTCCGGCAATCGCCAGCGCGCATAGGTGCTGCTGGCACGGCCGGCCATTGCGCGCAGATGCTGGCCCGGGCGATCGACGACGGCGACCGGAATGGTGGTCATGATCTCGCGCCAGTGCATCCAGCGGTGGAAGTCGGCGAGGCAATCCGCGCCCATCAGCCAGACGAAATCGACGCCAGGGTTTCGCCGCAGAAGGAAGGCGACGGTCGCCGCCGTGTAGCGGCTCGGCAGCGCCGCTTCGAACGCCGTCGGCACGATGCGAGGGTTGCGCGCGAGGTTGCGGCAGAGCGCCAAGCGATCGTCCAGCGGGGCGAGGTCCGTGCGCGACTTCAGGACATTGCCGGGCGTCACGAGCCACCACACCTGGTCGAGCCCGAGCCGCCGCAGCGCGGTCTCGCTGGTCTGTACGTGGCCCGCGTGCGGTGGATCGAACGTGCCCCCGAGCAGGCCGATCCGCATGCCCCGCATCGTCAGCGGTGGCTTTGCGGCCATCGAGCCGAAGCGAAAGGGGGCTGAGACGCGCATAAATCAGGCGTTGGGATCGGGCGCGGCGGCAATGCGCGAGGCGCCCGTGTGCATGGTCTCCGCCTGAAAGCCCGTCGGCAGGCCGTCGATGCTCGTCGTGTTCTTCTGGCCCCAGTACTTTTTCAAACCATCGAGGCCGCGCCGCAGCCAGTAGCGATTGAGGTTCTGGCGGTGCTCCTGGAAGTCGTAGAGCGGTACGCCCATGCCGCACGACGTCTGCACGGTCTCGACGTCGAGCTCGATGATCTGGCGGGCACCGGGCATCTCGTCGAACAGCGGCAGGCGCTCGGCATACTCGGGCGTGCCGCGCATGTAGGACTTGGCCCGTCCGTAGAGCCGCAGGATCACCGGATCACCCTCGAAGGCGCACATCATCAGGGTGAGCCGCGGATCGCTGCCCGCGGTCAGGTGCGCCCGCGTCTCGCTGCCGCTGCCCGTCGAATCGAGGTAGGCGACCTTGTTGGGACCCAGCACCCGCAACGTGCCCATGCCCTTCGGCGAGACGTTGACGCGACCCTGCGGCGCCGCGGTCGCCACGAAAAACATCTGCTGCTTTTCGATGAAGGCCTGGTGTTTCGGCTCGATCGCCGGGAATTGCTGGCCCATGGGGCGTCTCCTGCTCGCATGCGCGGCCTGCGCGGCGACCGGCCGCGAGGAACCCTACCACTCGGCCCCACCGATCCGCTAGGCTCGGGGCACGTGAACGACTCAGGGGAAACCATGCTGACCGGCTGGCTGTGGGCCATCTTCACCGTGCTTGCCGCGGGCGGCCAGACCTTGCGCAACGTCATGCAGAAGGAACTCACCGCAACCGTCGGCACCTTCGGCGCGACCATGGTGCGGTTTCTCTACGGGTTGCCGTTCGCACTCATTTTCCTGGCCGTCGTGCTGTGGGCCACCGGCGAGACGGTGCCACGCATCGACGCACGGGCTTTCGTCTGGGTGCTGTTTGGAGCGCTCACCCAGATCATCGCCACGGCGTTGCTGCTGGCGGCGATGCAGGAGAAGTCGTTCGTCCTGATCACGGCCCTGAACAAGATCGAGCCGGTGCACGTGGCGCTGTTCGGCCTGGTGTTCCTCGGCGACCGGCTGACCCTGCCGCTCGCCGGAGCCATCGTCATCGCCACGCTTGGCGTGCTGATCATGTCGTGGCCGACCAGCACAAAACCGCCATCGACTGCCGCTGCTGCGCCAGCGGTCGCGCTTGACCCGGGCAACCGCCCGTTGACGTTTGACGCTGCCGCCGGCCAATGGCGGGGCGAGATCGTCGTCGACGGAGCGCCGATGGCCTATTGGGTTCCAGGCCCGCCGCCTGCCACCCCCCCTTCGCCGCGATTCAGTTACCGGCCGATCCTGCTTGGCCTCGTCGCCGGCGCCATGTTCGGGGCGTCCGCGGTCGGCTATCGCGGCGCCATCCTGGCGCTCGGGCACCCGCACTTCGTGGTCGGCGCGACGACCATCCTGGTGACCGGGCTACTGGTGCAGGTCGCAGCGCAAGGCGTCTACCTGATCCTGTTCAACCGCGACACGTTGCGGGCGCTGGCCAAAGCGTGGCGGCCCTCGCTGATCGCGGGCTTCATGGGCGCGTTCGCATCGCAGATGTGGTTTTGCGCCTTTGCACTCGAGAGCGCGGCGAAGGTGCGCACACTGGCCCTCGTCGAGATCTTCTTTGCCGGCCTCGTCTCGCGCAACCTGTTCAAGCAGGGCGTGGCCTCGCGCGAGGGCCTCGGCATCGGGCTGATCGTGGTCGGGGTCGTGATCCTGCTCACCTGGTGAGTTCACGCAAACCGGGGCGGAAGCCGTGCCTCCGCCCCCATCCGACGTGTTCGAACGGGACTACTTCAGTATCCCGACAAAGCCGTCCCGGACCCACTGCCAGAACTCGTTCTGACATCCCGTCGCGTAGATCTTGCAGGACACGTCGTGTGCGCCGTCGTTCCGCCAGCCAACATGATGCCGATGATCTGGAGGAGCTGGGTCGTGACGCCCGCAAACGCAATTCTCAGGACGACCGCACCGGCGATGCCCCAGAAGATCACGCGAGACCTCAATTGCGGCGCAACCTGCGACGCCGCCAGACCGACGATTTCTGGCTGAACCACAACGCCAGCCATTCGGGCACGAGAGTTTCGAATATGGGAGTCCTGTCGGTCGAAGCTTCGATATGACGGCCGCACATGCGCGGCCGTCAGTCGGTCCGGCACTGTCAGCGCAGATGCGACAGGCTCTGCGCAACCGCGTCGGGATCCGAGAAGATCGCCGCGGCGAACCCGTAGAACACGAGCAGACCCGGCAACGTCATGCGGTCAGTCATGACCTCCGGCGTGCGACGGAACCGGAACCAATTCACGGCCGCCAGCGCGAAGCCTGCGCTCACCAGCAGAGCGCTCAGGAGCGGAAGCAGTAGAGCACTTGGATGCGCAAGCGCCGCGAGCATTACAAGCGCGAGTATGATGGCTGGGACAGCGAGCGGAGTACCGCCGTCGCCGTGGGCAACGTGGACGTCATCGTCTTGACGAGTGTGCGTGTCGGCCACTGGGTTTCCTCCTGGGCGTGCCATGTTGGCGCACGAGCCGGCCGCTGAATGTGGAGCGATCGGCGACAACGATGACTATCGACCGCGGCTACCGGCGCACGCCAATCGGAAGCACGCGACCAGAATTTCGCAATCTCCGATGACCCGAACAGGCGGACGCCATCCTCGCGCCCAATCACCGATAGGCTGGCCCGATCGCGATTCCTGGGTTTGCCGATCAGAGTGAGCCTTGAT
>JANOJW010000296.1:0-4362 GCA_031418955.1 Hyphomicrobiales bacterium
CCGGCCCGTCAACAGCGTCCACTCCAGTCCCCCCAATCCGTTGGCCATCAACGTTTCTGACCGGGAACTTATCCCCAACCGCTTTGATAATCCCACGACTACCCAGCACTTCGGCCTGGACGCAGGCATCGACATCGACACCAGCCCGAACCTCAACGGGGTGCGACCGGGGGTGTGCGGCATAGCTCGTTGTCAAGATTGGCGTTTTTGCATGGGGGCGCCACTGCCTCGGGCTTGGATTGCTCGCACGGTTCCCGGGAAAAGATGATCGAGAGCTTGCAATGTACTGGCCCCCGCCCGCCCAGCCATTGTATTTTGGACATCCAACAGGACTAAATGGCTTGGCACGTCTGGAGTTGGTGCCGGCATCCGCACGGCCGGTCGGAGCGGCGGTTTTCCAGGGGCATCGCATGACACAGATCGCAGCCATCACGGGTGGCGCGTCGGGCATCGGGCGGGGCACGGCGAAACGCCTGTTGGATGACGGCTGGACAGTCGTCGCGCTCGATCAGTCGGAGGCGAGCCTCGCGAAGCTCAAAGGGGAATTCGCAAGCTACGGCGCCCGGCTCGAGACGGCGCATTGCGATGTGGGGTCGGTCGAGAGCGTGCAGGGCGCCTTCCGGGACATCGGCCGCCGCCACGGCCGCCTCAACGGTCTCGTTTGCTCGGCCGGCGTGTTGCGCATCGGCGCGCTCGAGTCGATGCCGGTCGAGGACTTCGACGCGCTGTTCAACGTCAACGTGCGCGGCCTGTGGCTATCGGCGAAGGAGGCGATGCCGTTGCTGAAAGCCGCGACCGCCAAGGGCGAGGTCGGTCGTGTCGTCATGCTGGCCTCGATCTCGGGGTTGCGGCACAAGATCGACAGCGGCGCCTATGCGGCGACGAAGGCGGCGGTGATCGCGCTGACCAAGGTGATGGCGGTGGAGAGCGCGGCGTCGGGCGTGCTGGTCAACGCCATCGCGCCGGCGACCGTCGACACACCCATGGTGTCGGCTCATCTCAATCCGCAGCCGGGCAGCAACACGCGCTATCGCACCTCGGGCACGTCGCCGCTCGGTCGCATCGCCAGGCCCGACGATATGGCCAACGTGATCCGCTTCCTGCTCGGGCCGGAGTCGGCTTACGTCAATGGTGCGGTGATCCCGGTCGATGGCGGCACGGTCGCGGCCTACGTGCCGCCGCGCTGAGCCGGCAGCGGCCCGACATCGGCGACTTCGGCTTCGATTGCCGCGAGCAGAGCTTCAACCCAGGCGCGCGGGATGGAGCGGGTGATGAACACGAGCCGCGACCGGCGGTCGTTGGAGGGCCATCGGTCCAGCCAGACTGGCGGGTGGAACACGTGCTGCACGCCATGCACGACGGCTGGCCTCTCCCGCGCCTCGGCGATGGCGACGAGGCCCTTCAGGCGCAGCAGATCGGCGCCGGCATGCTCGGCCAGCGCCTCGAGGAACAGCGTCAGCCCCACGGCGGCAAGCGGCCGCTCGCGCGTGATGGCGTAGGAGACGATGCCGGCGAGATGGTCGCCCGCTGGCAGCAGGTGCGTGGCCTCAGTCTGGCACCGTGGCTCGGTGACGGCAGCGGTCGGGTCGGCAGCGGTGCCCCAGGCGGCGTCAGGCAGAAGCCAGGCGCCGGGCTCAGAGTCCGCCGCAGCTATGACGCGCTCGGCGCCCGGATTGATCGCGTCGAGGTCTGCAATGAGGGCCGCCGGCACGCCGCCCGTGAGGTCCGTCTTGGTGAGGATCAGCCGGTCGGCGACGGCCGCCTGCTTCGCCGAGACCGGCTCGCGCGCCAGTGTCGCTGCGCCCGTCACCGCGTCGATGGTGGTGACGACGCCTGAGAGCGAGAGACGCGCGAGGAGGCTCGGCGTCGTCATCAGCGCGTGCAGGATCGGTGCGGGGTCTGCAAGGCCGCTGGTCTCGATCACCACCCGCTCGAACCGCAGCACCGAGCCGGCCTCTCGTCGCGCCAACATGTCCTCGAGGGTGACGACGAGATCGCTCTGGACCTTACAGCACAGGCAGCCGGTGGTGAGCGACACGAACTGCTCGTCACTTGCCGCCACCAGCTCGTGGTCGAGGCCGATCTCGCCGAACTCGTTGATGACGACCGCCGTGCGCGCGAATTCAGGCGTGCGCAGCGCGCGCGACAGCAACGTGGTTTTGCCGCTGCCGAGAAAGCCGGTGAGGAGCGTGACAGGGATCATGCGTGCCCCGGCGGCACGATCGGCGGACGCGGACATCACATTCGGTAAGCCCGCAATCGGCAGGCGACGCGCGCGCTCCCTCCCCCCTTGCGGGAGAGGGCTGGGGTGGGAGGTGTCCCCCGACCATGAACGGGAGTGCACCACCCCCATCCCCGGCCCTTCCCCCGTCGAGGGGGAAGGGAGAGTGCCGAATGTCAGACCCTGCGCTGGGGGGGCGGAGATGTGCAGTCGTTCTTTCGCATAGGCCGGATCGAGCGTCAGCCGCACTTGCCGCAGCACCGAGACGACGGAGAGTGCTGGCCGCTGCCGCGACGCGCGGCTGTTCTCGCGCACGGTCACCATCCACCGGAACGGCAGGCCGGGCGCGGCGCGGGCGACGACGATCTCGGCGCCGAGCCCGGTGATCGACAGCGTGCCTTCGCGACGCGTCACCCGCGCCGGCACGCGCCAGAAGCGCAGGCTTTCGACGAGCAGCGTCTCGAGGGTCGCATCGGGTTGGCACATGATCGCCCGACAGTGGCGCGTCGGCTGGCCGCGATCAAGCCGCAGGATCGATCGCGCCTCACTCCACCCTCAACGCCTTGCCCTGGCGGCCGGCGAGATCCTGGATGTACTGCCAGGCGACGCGGCCCGAGCGGCCGCCGCGCGTCACGCTCCATTCGAGCGACTCGCGCACGAGCTCCTCGTCCTTGAGCTTCAGGCCGTGATGGGCCGCATAGCCGCGCACCATGTCCAGGTACTGATCCTGGGTGCCGTTGTGGAAGCCGAGCCAGAGGCCGAAGCGGTCCGACAGCGACACCTTCTCCTCGATCGCCTCGCCGGGGTTGATCGCCGTGGCGCGCTCGTTGTCCATCATGTCGCGCGGCATCAGATGGCGGCGGTTAGAGGTCGCGTAGAAGATCACGTTCTCAGGCCGCCCCTCGATGCCGCCTTCGAGCACGGCCTTGAGCGACTTGTAGGACGTATCGTCCTTGTCGAAGGAGAGATCGTCGCAGAACACGATGAAGCGATGGCCGCTGCCGTCGCCCGAAGCACGCATGTGGGTAAGACAGCGCGGCATCGTCGAAATGTCCTCGCGGTGCATCTCGACGAGCTTCAGGTCGTCCTTGTTCAGTTTTTTCTCGAGGCGGCGACGAACCTCCGCGTGCGCCGCCTTGACGAGGCTCGACTTGCCCATGCCGCGCGCGCCCCACAGCAGCGCGTTGTTGGCGGGAAAGCCGCTGGCAAAGCGCAGCGTGTTGTCGAGCAACTGGTCGGAGGCACGCTCGATGCCTTTCAGCAACTGCAGCGGCTGGCGATTGACGTGCGGCACCGGGATGAAGGCTTCCGGCGCTGACTGCCACACGAAGGCTTCCGCCGCATTGAAGTCGATCGGCGGGGCGACCGGCGGGGCGATGCGCTCGAGTGCGGCAGCAAGCCGCTCCACGCGGTCGATCAGGGTCTGGTCGGCGGTCATGGGAAGGACTCTCTACTTGGGCCTTCAGCTGCCCACACGGCAACCGGCCTCCCTCTTGGGCCTTCAGTTGCCCACACGGCAACCGGCCCGTGCAAACACGACCCGGGCGCGCATGTCATAGACGACGGGCCGTGCGTTCGTCACGGGACGCATGGGCGCAGGCGGCGATTTCGCAAGCGAGCCCTGGCGTGTAGGCTCGCCCCGACGCATCCCTGAGGAGGAGCCCGCATGGCGCATCAGAGATTTCGCAAGTACAACACGAAGGACATCTACCCTGGCCAGGCGCTGGACAACGACCTTGCCATGGCCGTGCGGGTCGGCAACCGGATCTGGCTGCGCGGCCAGACGGGGCTCGACCTCGACGGCCGGTTCGTCGGCGAGGGCGATGCTGCCGCGCAGGCGGAGAACGCGATGGCCTGCGTCAAGATCCTGCTGGAGGAGGCCGGCTCCGAGCTTGGTCATATCGTCAAGATCACCATCTACCTGACCGACCGCCGCCACCGCGAGCCGGTCTACCAGGTGGTGGGGCGGTGGCTGAAGGGCGTCTACCCGTGCCAGACTGGCCTGATCGTGGCCGGGCTCGCCAAGGCCGAGATGCTGATGGAGATCGACGTCGAGGTGGTGCGCTCTTCCTGAGCGCGCGCATGAAGGAGCGCAGGCCGGTCAGCTTCCCGAAGTCGTCCAGCATCGCGCGCAGCGCCGG
>JANOJW010000297.1:0-2615 GCA_031418955.1 Hyphomicrobiales bacterium
ATCTCACCCGACGGGTGAGAGGCGGACGGCGGCTTGTCGTTGCTCATCCACTTGAAAAAGCGCACCTTCCGCGATCATGCAAGCACGAGAACTGCCGGATCTAGGGTGAATGATGCCAGACGGTAATTCAGTTGGTTGTCAGATAAAACATCATGAGTGGAGGGCTACACAGAATTGTGTGCAACTCCTACTTGTGATCGGGCCACACCCTGCTCGGCAGAGATGGACAGTCCCCCATCCCCCGCCCCACCGCCTCGGCGACCCGTATCCCGTCCACCCCGGCCGACAAAATCCCGCCCGCGTAGCCCGCGCCTTCGCCCGCCGGATACAGCCCGCGCGTGTTGAGGCTCTGGAGACTCGCGTCGCGGCGGATGCGCAGGGGCGAGGATGTCCGCGTCTCGACGCCGGTCATCACCGCGTCGGCCATATCGTAGCCCTTGATCTGGCGGCCGAACGCGACCAGCGCCTCTCGCATCGCCACCACCGCGAACTCGGGGAGCACAGCTGCGAGATCGCTCGGCGTCACGCCCGGCTTGTAGGACGGCACCACATCGCCGAGCGACGATGACGCGCGGCGCGACAGGAAATCGCCGACGCGCTGGCCGGGCGCCTTGTAGTTGGAGCCGCCAGCGACGAACGCCGCCGCCTCCAGCGCACGTTGAAGCTCGATGCCAGCCAGCGGACCGCCCGGATAATCCACCTCCGGCGTGATGCCGACGACGATGCCGGAGTTGGCGTTGCGCTCGCGGCGCGAGTACTGGCTCATGCCGTTGGTGACGACACGGCCCGGCTCCGACGACGCGGCGACCACGGTGCCGCCCGGACACATGCAGAAACTGTAGACCGAGCGTCCGTTGGAGGCGTGGTGCACGAGCTTGTAGTCGGCCGCGCCCAGGATCGGGTTGCCCGCATTGGGCCCGAAGCGGTCGGCGTCGATCAGCGATTGCGGATGCTCGATGCGCACGCCGATCGAGAAGGGTTTTGGCTCGAGGTAGACGCCGCGCGCGTTCAGCATGTCGAAGGTGTCGCGCGCGCTGTGACCGACCGCCAGCACGATCGTGTCGGTCTCGATCTCGCGGCCGTCGGCGAGGCGCACCCCGCGCACGTGACGCGTGCCAGACGCGTCTGTCTCGATCTCCACATCGGTCACCCGCGCGCCAAACCGGTACTCGCCGCCGAGCGCCTCGATCTTGGCGCGCAGGCCCTCGACCACGGTGACGAGGCGGAACGTGCCGATGTGCGGCTTGGCGATCGTGAGGATCTCGTCGGGCGCGCCGGCAGCGACGAACTCGGTCAGCACCTTGCGGCCGAGGTGGTTGGGATCCTTGATCTGCGAGTAGAGTTTGCCGTCGGAGAACGTGCCGGCGCCGCCCTCGCCGAACTGCACGTTCGATTCAGGATCGAGCACGCCGCGCCGCCACAGCCCCCAGGTGTCGCGGGTGCGCTCGCGCACGATCCGGCCGCGCTCGAGGATCAGCGGGTTGAAGCCCATCTCGGCGAGGATCAGCGCAGCAAACAGACCGCAGGGGCCCGTGCCGATCACCACCGGTCGCCGCGCAGGAGGCGCACTCGCCCGCGCGACCTGGACGTAGCTCGTATCCGGCGTCGGGCCGACGTGGCGATCCTTGGCGAGGCGTTTTAGCACCGCCGCCTCGTTCGCCACCTCGCAGTCGACCGTGTAGATCAGCACAATTGCGGACTTCTTGCGGGCATCGAAGGCGCGGCGGAACACGGCCATCGCCAGCAGATCGAGGTCGGACAGCCCCAATCGCTTCACCACCGCCGCCCGCAGCGCGGGCTCGGGATGATCGAGCGGCAGCTTCAGCTCCGTGATGCGCAGCACGGGGGCACTCCATGCGCGGGTGGGCGCGAAGGGACGGTTAAGAGCCGCCGCCGCCCAATGCAAGCGGGGCGCCACGACTACACCAGCTTCACGTTCTTCAGCGGCAGCGTGCGCACGCGCTTGGAGGTAGCCGCGAAGATGGCGTTGAGGACGGCAGGCGGGACGACGGCGACGACGGCCTCGCCGACGCCGCCCCAGAACTCGCCGGAGGGCACCAGAACGGTCTCGACGACGGGCATCTCGCGCAGTCGCAGCGAGGGATAGGTGTCGAAGTTCTGCTCGACGACGCGTCCGTCGCGAACCGTGATCTCCTGGTGCAGCATGGCGCCGAGCGCATAGGCGACCTGCCCTTCGACTTGAGCGGCGACGAGGTCCGGGTTGACGACGTGCCCGCAATCGAGCGCGACGACGACGCGGTGCACACGCACCGCGCCCGTGGCGCCGTTGACCGAGACCTCGGCGACAGCCGCCGCGTAGCTGCCATAGGACATCAGTTGCGCCATGCCGCGCTGCGGCGCCTCGGGCTCGCTGCGGCCCCAGCTGGCCGTGGCCGCCGCCGCGGTCAGCACCGCGAGATGTCGCGGATGGCTGCGCATCAGATGGCGGCGGTACTCGAACGGATCCCGGCCCGCCGCCCGCGCCAACTCGTCGACGAAGCACTCGAGGAACAGCGCGTTCTGGTTGGCATGCACGCCGCGCCAGGAGCCGACGTTGACCGCCGTCGTGCGCATGGCGTGGTCGATGTAGACGCTCGGAATCGAGTAGCCGATCT
>JANOJW010000298.1:0-2518 GCA_031418955.1 Hyphomicrobiales bacterium
TGACCGAAGCCGACGTCTTGCGCAGCGCACTGGCTGTCGCATTGGATGCAGACCCAAGCATTGCCATCACCGAGGACACTGCCTTCGGTGGTGGCCCCTCACCCACGCCACCCACGCCGCACGTCAAGCTCTCCGTTCGACTGACCCGCCTGGCCTCGCAGCGTCTGGATCGCCAGGCCCGCGCCGCCGGCCTGTCACGCGGCGCCTACCTCACCCGATTGATCGATGGCGCGCCGCCTGTCACCGCCTCAGCCGACCGCGCGGCCGCCGCCGCCGCGCTGAGCCAGTCGTCAGCGGAACTGGCCGTTCTCAGCCGCGACATCAACCACCTCACGCAGCTTCTGCGGCGTGGGGCCATGGACGTGGCACTTCAGTACCGCGAGCGCCTGGACCACCTGGACTCCGACGTGCGCTCGCACCTCGACAAGGTGGCCACCATCCTGGCCGAGTGCTCATCCGCGCGCATCGGCGGGCGCCGTTCGGCACCTGTCGCAGCACGAAGGAGATCACCATGAGCGCAAACGCGCACCTCGACGGCGTCCTCATCGAATGGGGCGAGCGCCTGTTCTACCCACGCAACCGCATCGTCAAATCCCATACGCCGCAACTGCAGCCACACCTGCACGCGACGCAGGACCGGGCTGCAGCCGTCCGCGCCCGCATCGAAGCGACCGTGCGCCGTGCACCCCAGGTCATGGTCAAGTTCACCGGTGGTGGCCGCGGTATGGGCGCCATCGCCGCACACTTCCGCGACATCAGCAAAGGAGGCCGCCTGGACATCGAAGACGATCGCGGCGTGGTCGAGCGCGGCAAGGACGCCGTGCGCGAGATCGAACGCCAGTGGTGGCAGTTCGGTGGCGCCCGCATCGACCAGGAAGGTCACCGCCGCGAGGCCTTCAACATCATGTTGTCGATGCCACGCGGCACCGACCCACTCGCCGTGCAGCGCGCCGCGCGCGAGTTCGCCAAGATCGAGTTCGCCGAACACCGCTACGTGATGGTCTTGCACGAGCACCAGGCCAACCCGCATGTGCATCTGAGCGTCAAGGCCGAGTCCAAGCACGGGCTGCGGCTGAATCCGCGCAAGGCCGATCCGCAGCGCTGGCGCGAGACATTCGCCGAGCGCTTGCGCGAGCGGGGCATCGATGCCGATGCGACGCGCCCGGCCACGCGTGGCGAGGTCCGCAACCGGGAGTCGCTGTGGCGCCAGAGGGCGCAGGACGAGGGGCGCCCGCAAGCCCACCGGCCGGCAAACAAGGCTGGCACTGCGACACGCCTCAGCCGCAACGAGTCGCTCGCCGCGTGGAAGCGCATCGCCATGACCTTGGCCCACTCCGACAGCCTCGACGATCGCAAGCTGGCCCGGCAGATCATCGAGTTTGTGAAAGACATGCCGATGCTGCGCAAGCAGGCCGCGCCCACGCGCGATGTGCTGCGCTCCCCTGCGCAACCCGAGCAGTTACGTCGCGGCTCCGAGATCGAGCGCTGAAGCGGTTCGGTCCAGGCCGACGAGCATGTCCTCGCCGCCGGACGGGCTCGGGGGCAGGGCGCCGAGGGCATCCTGCCCGAGCACGGCAGCGTGTGGGCGTGCCGCGCCGCGTCAAGGGTGCGCTGACGCCGGGCTGCGTCCGCCCTGGACTCGGCGTGGCGCGCGATGCCAATCGGTCAATGCGGCGCGAGAGGGCCACCAGGGCCTGCCAGAAAACGATCGGGTTCCCTATGCGCGAAGGCATCTTGCCGCGTAGAATAGTGTGATCACAAGCGTAGATACGCGGTAAAGGAGTCCAGATGGGTGAACTCAAGCGTCAGGAGAAATACGAAGGCACGGTAGTCCAAGTTGGCAACTCGCGCGGCATGCGCCTGCCGGCGGGGTTCTTCCACGCCCATCCCGAATTCAGCGGCAAGGTGCAGGTGACGGTCGTCGCTGACGGCACCGTGCTCGTGTCGGCCAGGCCGACTTCCAAACGCAAACGCAAGGAGGACGAGGGTGACCCCGTCGTGGCGAGCTTTCTCCAGTTCATGGACAAGCAGATGACGGAGCACCCCGGAGACATCGTCGCTGCCGACGCCGATCAGTTGCGCCGCATCGGAATATTGGTCGAAGGCGTCGACGTCGAGTAAGGACGGCCGATGATTGCGAACGGCTGGCGTCTTTACCACCACCGGGTTTTCAAGGCAGCGCTCGATGAGCTTGAAGTAGCGGTGAGCAAGCTCGCGGCGAATGATCCAGAGGGCTATAAGACGCACCCCAAGACCAAGTTGCTGGCTTCGGTCTACCGTGCCATCACGCAGCTCGTCCCTGCAAACCCGGATGCGCCCGACTTCCGCCTTGGCAAGATGCTCGGATCGGACAGCACCCACTGGCGGCGCGTGAAGCAGGGCATGCCGGATCGATATCGGCTGTTCTTCCGCTTTGCGTCAAACCCGGTCAAGGTGATCGTCTATGTCTGGTTCAACGACGAGAACACGTTGCGCAAGGCGGGGTCGAAGACCGACGTATACGAGGCCTTCAAGCGAA
>JANOJW010000299.1:0-2722 GCA_031418955.1 Hyphomicrobiales bacterium
GATCAGCCCCGCCTCGGTCATGAGCTTCGCCACCTCGGCCACGCGGCGGATGTTCTCGACCCGGTCGGCGTCGGTGAAGCCCAGGTCCTTGTTGAGCCCATGCCGTACGTTGTCGCCGTCCAGGATGAACGCATGATGCCCCATCTCGAGCAGCCGGCGGTCGAGCGCATTGGCGATCGTCGACTTGCCGCTGCCCGACAGCCCCGTAAACCACAGGCAGAACGGCTTTTGCCCTTTCTGGCCGGCGCGCGTGGCCTGGTCGATGTCGATCGCCTGCCGATGCACGTTCGAGGCGCGCCGCAACCCGAACCGGATCATGCCCGCGCCGACGGTCTGGCTGGTGATCTTGTCGATCAGGATGAAAGCGCCGAGCTGGCGGTTCTCCGCGTACGGCGCAAACACGATCGGTTTCGCGGTCGCCAGATTGCACACCGCGATCTCGTTCAGGGCGAGCTGGCGGCCCGCCACCTCTTCGAGCGTATCGACGTTGACCTTGTGCTTCAGCGTGGTGATGGAGGCCGAAACGCTCTGCGTCGCGCATTTCAGCAGATATGGCCGTCCGGGCAGCATCGGCTCGTCACCGAGCCAGATCAGGTGGGCGGCGAACTGGTCCGTCACCTCGGGTCGATTGGCGGCCGATGCAATCACGTCGCCGCGGCTCGCATCGACCTCGTCTTCGAGGAGAAGCGTCACCGCATCACCAGCCACTGCCGCCTCGCGCGCGCCGTCGTAGGTCTCGATCGCTTTCAGCCGCGTCATCCGGCCCGACGGCAACACGACTACCGGCTCACCGGGCTTTGCGACGCCCGACGCGATGGTCCCCGAAAAGCCCCGGAAATCGAGATGCGGGCGGTTCACCCACTGCACGGGCATGGCGAACCCCGCGCCGCCCGCCCCGCCCGTCGTGTCGACCGTCTCGAGGTGCTCGATCAGAGTTGGACCCGTATACCACGGCATGCTGCTGCCGCGCCGCGCGATGTTGTCTCCCGCCCGCGCCGCCACCGGAATGCACGTGATGCCCGCGATCCCGAGCTCTTTCGCGAACGCCTCGTAGTTGGCCCGGATGGCGTCGAACCGCGCTTGTTCAAAGCCAGCGAGATCCATCTTGTTGATCGCCACCACGATGTGGCGCACGCCGAGCAGATGCGCGATCGCACTGTGCCGCCGCGTCTGCGTGATGACGCCTTTGCGCGCATCGACGAGGATCACGGCCAAGTCCGAGACGCTGGCGCCCGTCGCCATGTTGCGCGTGTACTGCTCGTGGCCCGGCGTGTCGGCAACGATGAACTTGCGCTTCCCCGTGGTGAAATACCGATACGCGACGTCGATGGTGATGCCCTGCTCGCGCTCGGCCTGCAGCCCGTCAACGAGCAGCGCCAGATCGATGTCGTCGCCGGTGGTGCCATGCTTCCGGCTGTCGGTCTCGAGTGCTGCGAGCTGATCGTCGAACACCTGGCCCAAGTCATAGAGCAGGCGGCCGATCAGCGTGCTCTTGCCGTCGTCGACGCTGCCGCAGGTCATGAACCTCAACAGGCCCTTGTCGCGCGATTGAGAGGAAGAACTCGACATTCAGAAATAGCCTTCCTGCTTCTTCTTCTCCATGGAGCCCGCACTGTCACGATCGATGGCGCGGCCCTGCCGCTCGGACATCTTCGAGGCCAGCAGCTCGACGACGATCGCCTCCAGCGTGTCGGCATCGGACTCGACAGCGCCGGTCAGCGGATAGCAACCGAGCGTACGGAACCGCACGCGCCGCATCGCCGGCCGCTCGCCGGGTTGCAGGGGCAGTCGATCGTCATCGACCATCAGCAGCATGCCGTCGCGCTCGACGATAGGGCGGGGTTTTGCGAAGTACAGCGGCACGATCGGAATACTCTCGGCAACGATGTACTGCCACACGTCGAGCTCGGTCCAGTTCGACAGCGGGAACACGCGCATGCCCTCGCCCGGCCCGTGCCGCCCATTGTACAGCGACCACAGCTCGGGCCGCTGCTGCTTGGGATCCCAGCGATGGCCCGCCGCGCGCATCGAGAATACGCGCTCCTTCGCCCGCGATTTCTCCTCGTCGCGCCGCGCGCCGCCGATGGCGCAGTCGTAGCCAACCGCATCGAGCGCCTGCCGCAGGCCTTGCGTCTTCATCACGTCGGTGTGGACGGCGCTGCCGTGCGTGAACGGGCCGATGCCGCGCGCAATCCCGTCCTGATTGATGTGCACGTCGAGCGTCAGGCCGAGACGTTTGGCCGTCGCATCGCGAAACGCGATCATCTCGCGAAACTTCCACGTCGTGTCGATGTGCAGCAGCGGGATCGGAGGCTTGGAGGGATGGAACGCCTTCATCGCCAGATGCAACAGCACCGAGGAATCCTTGCCGATCGAATAGAGGATCACCGGCTTGCCGCTCTCGGCGATCACCTCGCGGAAGATGTGGATCGCCTCCGCCTCGAGCTGTTTTAGATGGTTTGAAAGCACGCGTTCGCCTCGGGACAAGTGTTCGCCGGCTGTTCCTGGGAGTCGTCACCACCGCGCTCATATCGGCGCGCCCAAACTTCTATCGGCGCAGGTCTGCGATCACAAGTCGCGCGCCTGCGACCGAAATGCGGCTTTCGATTGGATTTCCGCGGAATTGCGGTCAGGCGTCGCCGATGTTCCTGCGACAGAAGCTCACAAGCGCCAGCACCGCCACGAACCCCAGGCAGGCGGCCGCGGCCGCCCCGACCAGCGC
>JANOJW010000300.1:0-5267 GCA_031418955.1 Hyphomicrobiales bacterium
GGGGCCTGGGCATGGGCGGCGGCGGCTCCGGCGGCTTCATGACCGGTCGCGGCACGGCAAACCTGCTGACGCGCACCACCGCGGCGCTGGCGGCTGCATTTTTCCTGACGAGTATCGGCCTGACGCTGCTCGCGCGCCAGAACGCGAAGCCGCTCTCGCCGCTCGAAATTCTCCAGAAGCAGGGCGCACCAGCATCCACACCGGCAACGCCTGCAGGCGGCGCTGCCCCGTTGCCGTCGGCCGCCACGCCTGCGCCCGTGCCAGCTCCGGTTCCAGCTCCTGCGCCCGAGAAGGCGAAGGAACCCGCTGCGCCGAAGAAATAGCCACCGGATTTGGCACAGGCCGTGTTGACCGGCCGTAGGCGAGCGTGATCTCCTGCGACAACTTCGTCGCATGGAGGAGGTGCCCCATGGCAACCGCTCAAGTTCAAACGGTTCTGGCCCAAACCGCTCAAGTCAACACCCGCAGCACCAATCGCCGCATCGCCGTGAAGCCGCTCGCAGGCGGCCTCGGCGCCGAGATCAGCGGCGTCGATCTCAGAACCATCGACGATGAGACCTTCGCTGAGATCCACGACGCCTGGCTCGCGCATCTCGTGGTGTTCTTCCGCGGCCAGACGCTGACCTCGGAGGAGTACATCGCCTTCGCCAAGCGCTTCGGCGACATCCACCATCATCCCTTCATCAAGGGGATGCCGGACTACCCCGACATCCTCGAGATCATCAAGGAGGAGGGCGACACCCGCGCGTTCGGCGAGACCTGGCACACAGACCAGATGTTCAACCCCAAGCCCGCCAAGGCGACGATCCTCTACGCCCGGGAGACGCCCGCGTTCGGCGGCGACACGATGTTCGCCAACGGCTACCTCGCCTACGAGCACCTCTCCGAGCCGATGAAGACGATGCTTGCCGACGTGAAGACCTGGAACACCGGGCACCGCAAGAAGCTCTCCGACACCGACGCCAAGCGCGGCGAGGTGAGCGGCAGCTACACGGGCAACGCGAAGATGGCCGAGAAGGTGCGCGATCCTGGCGACCTGGTGACGGAGTGCGCGCACCCGCTGGTGCGCACGCATCCAGAGACGGGCCGCAAGGCGCTTTACATCGGCAACCACACGCAGACGCTGCATGGCATGAAGCCGATGGAGGCGCGCCCGATCGTCGAGTACCTGATGCAACACGCGGTGCACCCGGAGTTCACCTGCCGCTTTCGTTGGGAGCCGGGCTCGATGGCGATCTGGGATAACCGTTGCACGCAGCACCGCGCGTTGAACGACTACCACGGCCAGCGCCGCCGCATGCACCGCATCACCATCAAGGGCGACGAGCCGGTGTGAGGAGAATTTGCACCGGCGTGCGCCGACACCATGGGCCGGGTGCTGCCGTGACGGGGCGCGTGCCGTAGGGCGCAATAGCGCGCCCGCCGACCGTTCAATCGCACCGACGCTCAACGCGCGTATTGCGCCGTCTTGCAGTGGTGGACGTCGCGGCGCAATACGCGCGTTCGATGCCGGCACGTGTCGCCAGCGTGGTGCACGCGCTATTGCGCCCTACGTCGCGCGAATTCGCCTCGGGTCTCGCAGCTCGTTCGTTGAGGCGTTGCAGCTGAGACCCGCTCGAATGCTGATTGTGCTGTGACGGTGCCGCGTGGGAGAAGGCGCAGCATTCTCCCACCCATGAGCCCGAGCCCTGTGAGCGACACAGCATCTCCCCCTGCACGACAGACCGCAGCCAACGTGCCGCCGGCCAATCCGCTGCTCACCGGCCCGATCCTGCCGACGCTGGTGCGGCTGGCGACCCCCAACGTGCTGGCGCTGTCGATCCAGTCGCTCGTGGTTATCGCCGAGACCAGCTACATCGGGCGCCTCGGCACCGAGTCGCTCGCCGCCATGGCGCTGGTGTTCCCGCTGATCATGCTGACCGGCATGATGTCGTCGGGCGCGATGGGCGGCGGCGTGTCGTCGGCGATCAGCCGTGCGCTTGGTTCCGGCGACATGGCCCGCGCCCGCATCCTCGCTGCGCATGCGATCGCCATCGGAGTGGTGATGGGTTTTGTCGTCTCGATGCTGCTGATGCTGGCCGGCCCGCGGCTCTATGCGCTGCTCGGCGGCAAAGGTGTCGTGCTGGAGCAGGCCGTCCGTTACTCGACCACATTCTTTGCTGGCGCCATCTCCGTGTGGCTGCTCAACACGCTCGTGTCGATCGTGCGCGGCACCGGCAACATGAAGCTCTCGTCGGGGCTGCTCGTGGCGGTCGGTGCCCTGCAGATCGCACTCGGCGGCGCCTTTTCGCTCGGCATCGGGCCGATCCCGAGCCTGGGCCTCGTCGGCGTTGCGATCGGCCAGATCGTGGCCTTCTCGATCGGCGCTGCCTGTCTCGCCTGGTACTTGCTCGCCGGTCCGTCGCGCCTGCGCCTGTCGTTTGCGGGCGTAAAACCGGTGCCGGAGATGTTCCGCGACATCCTGAAGGTCGGCGCCGTCGCCTGCCTGTCGCCGATCCAGTCGATCCTCGCGGTGATCATCCTGGCGCGCTATGCGGCGGCGTTCGGCACCGCCGATCTCGCGGGCTTCGGCATCGGCATGCGGCTCGAGCTGCTGCTGGTGCCGATCGCCTTCGCGGTTGGCGTTGCCTGCGTACCGATGGTCGGCATGGCGATCGGGGCCGGCGATGTCACCCGCGCCCGCCGCGTGGCCTGGACCGGCGCGACGCTTGCAGCACTCCTCATCGGCGTCATCGGCATCGGCTTCGCGCTGCGTCCGGGGCTCTGGGGACGCTTGTTCACGTCGGACCCTGCGGTACTGGCCGCGCTCGAGACCTATCTCGGGATCTGCGGCTTCGCGTTCCCGCTGTTCGGGTTCGGCTTGTGCCTCTATTTCGCGTCGCAAGGGTCGGGGAAGATCCTCGGGCCCGTGCTCGGCGGCACCGTGCGGCTGGCGGTGGTGCTGCTCGGCGGCTGGCTGCTGATCGTGCCGGGCGCGCCGTTCGAGCGGCTCGCGCTGCTGGTGGCGGCGGCGATGGTCGCCTACAGCTTGGCGACAGCGCTGTTCGTGCGCCTCACCCGCTGGGGAAAAGGCTGACGCTCACTGCTCTTGAAACCGTTGCCCCTCGACGCCCCGGCCGTCGCGTGGCAACATGTCAGGGCTGCAAAAACCAGGTGCCAGCGCCTTCCGTCCGGGGATCGACCGCCGCGTGAGCCTCAATATTCCGAACGCCATCACGCTCGGCCGCATCATCCTGGTCCCGGTGATCTTCTGGCTGCTCGTCAGTGGCCACACGAAATGGGCCTTCATCGCGTTCGTGGTCGCTGGCGCGAGCGATGCCGTCGATGGCCTGCTCGCCCGGCGCTTCAAACTGCAGACCGAGTTCGGCGCCTATCTCGATCCGATAGCCGACAAGCTGCTGGTCGCCAGCATCTACATCGCGCTGGGGGTCGCTGGACAGCTGCCGTCCTGGCTGGTGATCGCGGTGGTCTCGCGCGATATTCTGATCATCATTGCCGTGCTGCTCGCCTGGGTGGTCGGGCGCCCGTTGACGATGCGGCCCCATATCGTGAGCAAGTGGAACACGGTCGCCCAACTCGTTCTGGCATCCGTGGTGCTGGCCGACGAAGGCTTTCAGCTGGGTCTCGGCTTGGCGCGTGACGCCCTGGTGTGGATCACGGGGACACTGACATTGTTGTCACTCGCGGCGTACCTCAAGGCCTGGATCGCACACATGTCCGGCGGCGAGACGGGACAAAGTGTCGGCTAAAGCGCCGGTTGCTGGTGGGCAACTGGAGGACCAAGAGACAGTGTGGGCAGGCGAAGGCGCGCACGCCGGCTGCGAAGTGGGCAACTGAAGGCGCGCGCCGGTTGCGAAGTGGGCAACTGAAAGCGCAAAGCTAAAGACGCGCCGGCTGCGAGTGGGCGGCTGAAGGCGCAAGAAGAAGCGGGAGGTCGACATGCGGCTCGAGAAGCACGCGCTGTTCTGGGGCCTGGCAGGCATCGCACTGCTCATCGCCATCGCGACGTTGCGCGACGTGCTGCTGCCGTTCGTGGTCGGCGCCGTGGTCGCCTATTTTCTCAACCCAATCGCTGACCGGCTGCAGCGCATGGGGCTGAACCGCACGTCGGCGGCCGCACTCCTGGTGGCGATCGGCGCGCTGGCGCTGGTGGCGTTCGTGGTGCTGATCGTGCCGGTGGTTGCAAACCAGCTGCGGCTGCTCTCGGAGACGCTGCCGGGCGATCTCGCGCGAATGAAGGCTGGCATCGAGCAATGGGCCGCGGTCCGGCTCGGCGATCGCTTCCCGCAGTTCCAGGCGGGGCTCGACAAGGCGCTGACGGAATTGGTGCAGAGCTGGTCGGGCTCCGCCGGCGCCATCGCCAAGGCCGCGTGGAGCCAGGGCCTTGCGCTGGTCAATCTGATCTCGCTGCTGCTGATCACTCCGGTCGTGATCTTCTATCTGCTGCTCGACTGGCATTCGATCGTCGCCCGCATCGACAGCTGGCTGCCGCGCGACCACGCGCCGACCATCCAGCGGCTCGCGGGCGAGATCAATGACGCGGTGTCCGCCTTCATTCGCGGGCAGGGCGTCATCTGCATCATCCTGGGGCTGCTCTACGGTATTGGCCTGACCTTTGTCGGCCTGCGTTACGGCATGGTGATCGGCATTGCCACGGGCATTGCCGCGTTCGTGCCGTTCGTCGGCTGGGCGCTCGGGCTGATCGTCGGCTGTGTTCTGGCGCTGGTGCAGGGGTGGCCCGATCTATCGCTCGCACTCAAGGTCGCCGGCGTCTTCGCCGTCGGGATGGCGCTCGATTCTGCCCTGCTGTCGCCCAAGATCGTCGGCGAGAAGATCGGCCTTCACCCGGTCTGGCTGATGTTCGCGCTGTTCGTGTTCAGCTACCTGTTCGGCTTCGTCGGCACGCTGGTCGCGGTACCCGTTGCGGCGGCGATCGGCGTGCTCGTGCGGTTCGGGCTCGAGGTTTATCTCGGCAGCGCCGTCTATCGCGGCAACGGTAGCTCGAGCGCGCGTGATCGCGGAGGCGCTGCATGACGGCGCGCGTGCAGCAGCTCACCTTCGATCTGGCGCACCGGCCCGCGTTCGGCGCCGAGGACTTTCTCGTCAGCGGCTCCAACGCGCAAGCCGTCGCGCGCATCGATGGCTGGCAGGAGTGGCCTCGAGCGAGCGCGCTGCTGGTCGGCTCGCGTCAATCGGGCAAGAGCCACCTGGCCCAGGTCTGGCGCTTGAAGGCGAGCGCCGCATTCGTGGCAGCCGCCGATCTCGAC
>JANOJW010000301.1:0-1595 GCA_031418955.1 Hyphomicrobiales bacterium
AGCCTGCCGCAGTTGAAGGTGATGAGTGCGATCGAGCGCTGCCGCACAGCGGCGCTCGGCGGCCATGTTGCGCGTTGCGAGACGAGCGCCTGCGGCTTCACATCCATCGCCTACAACAGCTGTCGGAATCGGCATTGCCCAAAATGCCAAGGCGCTCAGGCGCGTGACTGGTTGGAAGCGCGCGAAGCCGAGTTGTTGCCGGTGCCGTACTTCCACGTCGTCTACACACTGCCGAGCCAGCTGCGCGACATTGCGTATCAGAACAAACGCGTCGTCTACGACATCCTCATGCGCGCTTCAGCCGACACGACGCTCGCCATCGCGGCAGATCCCAAGCGGCTCGGTGCCAAGATCGGCATCACGGCTGTGTTGCACACCTGGGGTTCGGCGCTCACGCATCATCCGCACGTGCACATGATCGTGCCGGGTGGTGGTCTCTCGCTCGATGGCACACGCTGGATCGCCTCGCGCGGCAACTTCCTCGTCCACGTCGCGGTGCTGGCGAAGATGTTCCGCGGCAAGGTCCTCGCCATGTTGCGCGAGGCGCACGCCGACGGCCGACTGCAGTTCTTCAACAGCCATGCGGGTCTTGCTGATGCGCGCACGTTCAAGCGCGTGCTCGGACCACTGCAGCGGATCAACTGGGTCGTGTACTGCAAGCCGCCGTTCGCCGGTCCTGAGCAAGTGCTGCGCTATCTGTCGCGCTACACGCACCGCGTCGCCATCTCGAACCAACGGCTCGTCGCGGCCGACAATGGCGGCATCGCATTCCGCTGGAAGGATTATCGCATCGAAAGCGCCGATCGCTGGAAGACGATGACGCTGCACCCGCACGAGTTCATCCGCCGCTTCCTGATCCACGTGCTGCCAAAGGGCTTCCAGCGCATTCGCCACTACGGTCTGTTCGCCAACGGCAATCGAGCAGCCAACATCGCCAAGGCCCGCGAGTTGCTTGGCGTCGCCGCGCCGGGGGCAAAGCTCGACGCAGCTGCGAGTCCGGCACCTGATGAGCTGAGCGTATTGCCGCGCCCGTGTCCGTGCTGCGGCGGCCGCATGATCGTGATCGAGATCTTCGAGCGCGGCACGACGCCGAGGCATCGGGCGTCACCACCCGTCGCAGCGATTAGGATCGACACCTCATGAGCCCGACGCCGGTTCTTTGCTCCGCGCATTCCACACGATGGCTGTCGGCCACCGCCGCCAGCGCTCGCGCCGTGATCACCTTCGAATGTTGTGCAGTGCCAACGCCAGCCCCTCCCGCCGCTGTTCTGGCTCTCAAAGACACTTCGCCGAACCTGCTACAGCCGCCCGGCCACATGCCGACGCGCCGGCACATCAACGGCCACTGACGCGCCCGGCCTCAATCGCCATAGCGCCCGTTGCACCACTGGTGTCCTCAGTCCCGCGACTTCGTGCCTTGGCGCTTCTCGGACGCCGGCCCGAGCCTAGTCGTTCCCGCCGCGATGCCGGCGTCCGAGAAACCTGCACAGAACCGGACGCCAAGCGACACGGATGATCAGACGGCGTGTGCTTTCGGTGTGCATTGCTGTCTAGGCGCGGTGGCAGCCTTGCAGACTAGCGATCAAGTTGCTTAC
>JANOJW010000302.1:0-1924 GCA_031418955.1 Hyphomicrobiales bacterium
GATTGACGCTGGCCGCCGTGTTGGCAAGCGCTTTGATTGACGCTCAGCGTCAATCAGTCTTCGGGCTTTTCGGTTTTCTTGATTGTCGCGTGCGTCGCGGGCCGGCCGCGTCCGCGCTTTCGATCGAGGGCTTCGCGCCGCCGATAGCTCTCGACGTTCATCTCCAGGATCGTGGCGTGGTGCACGAGGCGGTCGATGGACTCCAGCGTCATGGCCTGGTCGGGGAAAATCTTGCCCCATTCGCCGAACGGCTGGTTGGCCGTGATCAGCATCGATCGCCGCTCATAGCGCGCGGCAATCAACTCGAACAGCACGCTGGTCTCGGCCTGATCCTTGGTGACGTAGGCGAGGTCGTCGAGGATCAGCAGGTCGTAGCGGTCGAGCATGCGAAGAGCGCTTTCGAGCGCGAACTCGCGCCGCGCGATCTGGAGACGCTGCACGAGGTCGGTGGTGCGAGCGAAGAACACCCGCCGTCCATTCTCGATCAGGGCGAGACCGAGCGCCGAAGATAAATGGCTCTTCCCCCCGCCGGGCGGCCCGAACAGCAGGATGTTGGCGCCCTTGGCCAGCCATTCGTCGCCCGACGCCAGCGCCATCACCTGCGCCTTCGACACCATCGGTACGCTGTCGAAGTCGAACGTGGCCAGCGTCTTGCCGGCCGGCAGCCGCGCCTCGGCGAGATGACGTTCCATCCGGCGCCGGCCGCGATCGACCATCTCGTGCTCGGCCAGTGCGGCGAGGAAGCGGGCCGCCGGCCAGCCCTCTTTGTCGGATTGCTCGGCGAGCTTGGCCCACATCAGCTTGATGCCGGGCAGGCGCAGCTCGTTCAGCAGCAGCTCGACGCGGGCAGCATCGACGGTTGTTTTGCTGGTCATGCCACCACCTCCATGCCGCGCGTCTCCGACACGACGAGGCCGGAGGCAGGCTTGACGGTATGGATGGCCGCCAGCTCATCGTAGGCGCTGAGCGGCACCAGATCCACCGCGACCACCGGCACCGATCCCGGGCTCGGCCCGAACCGCTCACGCAGGATCGCCAGATCCGGCAACCGGCCGGCATCGAGGTCGGTGTCGATGATCTGCGCCAGCTCGGCCTCGCAGGCACGATCGTGCGCCAGCGCCAGTAGTTCCACCGTCACCTTGCACGCGCGCGTGTCGCCGACATCCGCGCAGAGCGCTTCGAAGACCCGCTTGTAGGCCGGGCGCGGGAACAACTGATCGCGATAGACCAGATTGAGCAGCGCCATCGGCTTCTTGCGCAGCGCGTGGATGACGTGCCGATAATCGACGACATGGCCGTTCTTGTCGGCGGTTGGTTGCCGCCCGCGCCGCAGCGTCATCATCGGTGTCGAGCCGAGGAAGCAGTCGAGCCGGTCGTCGTACAAGTGGACGCGCAGGCGGTGGCCGATCAGCCGCGATGGTGCGGTGTAGAACACGCGGCGCAGAATGAAGCCGCCTGATGATGTCACCGTGACGACCTTCTCCTCGAAGTCCGCCGTCCGGCGCTTCGGGAGTTCGGCGAGATGCGGCCGCTCCAGCTCGATCCGCTTGCGGTTGTTGGCATTCTGGCGGCCGATGATCTCGTCGACGAACCGGCGGTAGGCATCCAGATCGTCGAAGTCCCTGGAGCCGCGCAGCAGCAGCGCATCCTCCAGCGCCTTCTTCAGATGGCCGTGCGGGCTTTCGATCGAGCCGTTCTCATGCGCGACACCCGGATTGTTGCGCGACGGCGTCATACCGTAATGGCGCATGAGGCCCTGATAGCGCTGCGTCAGGTCTTCTTGCGCGTCGCGATCGAGGTTGCAGAACGCCGCCGACAGGCTGTCGCTGCGATGTTGGTCCGGCACGCCGCCGAGCGCCCACAGCGCGTTCCGCAGGCCTTCCGCGAGCGCCACAAAACTCTCGCCGCCGAGCACGACGTGGGC
>JANOJW010000303.1:0-7838 GCA_031418955.1 Hyphomicrobiales bacterium
GCTGGCGGCCGCAGTTTGCCGCTTGTCGAGCCGCTTGTGAGTTTTCTGCAGCTTCCGATCAGCCGACGTGAGCGGGCCAGCAAAAGAGAAGACCGGCTTCCAGTGGCGTCGACTGAACAGCCGTCGCAACGGCCACTCTGCAAACGCGGGCATCTTTGGCGGATCGGCTGGGCCCGGGCGCGTAATCTTTTGAAGAACGTACTTTAATGCTGAGCGCATCTGGGCGTTCTGCTCGCCAAGTACTCGATGCAAGCGGCCAAATACGACGTTCTCTCTGGATTCCCACCATTTCAGCAGCGCCAAAGCGACACCGAGGATCGCAGCCAAGTCCTTGAAGAGTTGGAACAGCCACGCGCGCGTCTCGGGGCTGGTGATGACAGTCTTTATCGATTCGACAACGCACGACCACTCGTCGAACTGGCACGCCATGACCCCGCCCCCGCCGCAACAACTCCGCGGACCGATTGGAACCGAATCCGTGTCGTCTGACAAGCGCTGGCGATGAGAAGGCGATGAGATTAGTTGACTTCGGTCGATGCGTGCAGCCAGTGACGCACCTTTCAATGTACGACGGTTGCCGGCCTTGGCGTTTGCTTGCGCCTTGGCCATGTGCTCGTCGAGCTTGCCGGCTGTGGCATCCCGCTCGATGCGCTCGTCAAAGCGCTGCGACTCGAGTTCGTCGAGCCAGTCGCGGAGCCGACGGCGCTCGTCATCCGAGAGCCGCCCAATCGCCGTCTTGATATCCTCGACCATGGTCATGCTCGACATTGGCACGACTGGTTTCGACGCGCCAATTGCACCCGCAAACAAGCGCATCGTATGGCGCCGCGCCGGCCCCGTCCCCTTCACATGCTATAAGCCCTGACGATTCGTTTGCGACAGGGCACGCCGGGACATGCAGCGCAGTGGGCCAGGACTGGGTACTGGCCGCAAGCCAGGAGCCATGCGCGGCATCGGTTTGATGTGCCTGGCGCTCGCTGTGTTCTCGGTGCTGGATACGACCGCCAAGTACATGGCGAGCGTGGTCAAGCTGCCCGTCACGCAGGTGGTCTGGATCCGCTTCGTCAGCCAGTTCCTGCTGATCCTGATGGTCATGGGGGTCGTCGCGCTGCCGCAGTTGCTGCGCACGCGGCGATTGAAGCAACAACTCGCGCGCTCGGGGCTCATGCTGGTCTCGACGATCATGAACTTCATGGCGCTGCGCCACCTGCGGCTCGACCAGACGCAGACCGTCTATTTCCTCGCCCCGCTGATCGTTGCGCTGCTGGCGGGGCCGACGCTTGGCGAGTGGATCGGCTGGCGGCGCATGGTGGCGATCCTGGTCGGGTTCTGCGGCATTCTCGTCGTGGTGCGGCCGGGCGTCGTCGCGTTCGAGCCGGCGCTGCTCCTGGCCTTCGGCTCGATGCTCGCCTACTCGGTGTTCATGCTGCTGACGCGCTATCTCGCGACCTACGACCCGCCCGAGGTGACGCTGTTCTACTCGCTGATTGCGGGCACCGTGATCATGGCGCCGTTCGCGGTGCTGGACTGGGAGTGGCCGGCCTCGCCGAAGATCTGGCTGCTGCTGGCGAGCATGGGCTTTTGGGGCGGGCTCGGCCACTACATCTTTATTCTGGCCTACCGGCATGCGCCCGCGTCCGTGCTGGCGCCGTTCATCTATCTCGGGCTCATCACGCATACGGCCGGGGGCTATCTGGTGTTTGGCCAAGTGCCGGACGAATGGACGGTGGCGGGCGCGGTGATCGTGATCTCGTCGGGCATCTATCTCGTGCACCGCGAGCGCACGCGGTACACGGAGCGGGTGGCGGCGCACGCGGAACGTCGCGCGGATTAGTCGGCCCGGCGCGAGACGCGGCTCGTGGCATCACACCGGCCACGCGTCGAGGCGGAAGGCGCTGTCCCAGAACATCCACTCGAGCTGCGTCGCGCGCTTGAACGCGTGGTGCATCGCTGCGAGCGTGCGGGGGGAGGCGCCGGCCGCGACCTCGTCGACGGTCTTGATGACCGCGTCGACGGCCTGCTCGAACTCGATGCCGGCGTAAGTGTCGATCCAGGCCTGGTAGGGATTGGGTTTTGCCGCGTGCGCGAGAATGAAGCGGCCGACCTCGCGATAGATCCAGAAGCATGGCAGCAGGGCAGCGAGCCCCACCTCGAGGGGATCGAGTGCGGCTGTGCGCAGGAGATGGCTCACGTAGTGCTCGCAAACCGGCGTCGGCTCGGCTGCGGCGAAGGCTGCGGGCGTGATGCCGAATTTGGAAAAATAGTCGGCGTGCAACGAGCGCTCGACGACGATCGCGACCTGGGCAGCGCTGGCAAAATGCACCACGTGGTCGGCGGTGTGGCCCTTGGCGGAGGCGAGTGCCAGGGCGCGTGCGAAGCCCTCCAGATAGTGTGCGTCCTGGATCATGTAGTGGCGGAAACGGTTCTCCGAGAGTGTGCCGGCTGCGAGCTCGCGGTTGAACGGCATCGCCAGGATCTTCTGGTAGATGTCGACGTTGCGACGCCACGCGTCGGCGCTGAAGGTCTGCTGCATCGCTAGACTTGTCCTGTCGGCTTCGACGACGTGCGGCTCATGTCGTGCAGCGAGAAGGTCGCGTAGAGCCCGGCACGTGTTGCAGGCCCCACGCGACTCGGCGCTGTCGGGTCTCGGCCGCAGTGCAGACGGCCTTCTACCCAGTCTACGGCGCAGCGGATCAGTGCGCGCGCACGAAGGTGGCGCAGTACTCGCCGTTCTCCTCGGTGAACAGCTCGGTGACCTGCGGATGGCGCAATGGCGCGCCTGTCTTGTCGGCGAGCAGGTTCTGCTCCGACACATAGGCCACGTATTCGGTTTTATCGTTCTCGGCGAGCAGGTGATAGAAGGGCTGATCCTTCTTCGGGCGGATCTCTTCGGGGATCGACTGCCACCATTCCTCGGTCGAGTTGAACACCGGATCGACGTCGAAGATGATGCCGCGAAACGGGTAATAGCGGTGACGCACGACGGCGCCGATGCGGAACTTCGCCTTCCGCATCGCGTGGCGCTTCGCCCGGGTCGGGGCTTTTGCCGTCGCCTTCAACGGCGTCCGGCGCGCGGGTGCTTTCTTGTCGGCCATGACCGCGCATATCGGACGGCGCGGAGCTTTAGTCAATCCCGGCTCCAGCGGGGCCTGTGGCGGCCGTGCTGCAGGCGGCGGCACTTGCCTAGCGCGCCAGTTCCTCTTTCACCTTCTCGGCCAGCTGCGGCAGCGTGAAGGGCTTGGGCAGGAAGGCGAATCTGGCACCCGGGTCGAGATTCGTCGTGAAGCGGTCGTCTGGGTAGCCGGAGATGAAGATCACCTTGAGATCGGGCCGTGTTTTGCGCAGCTCGTTGAACATCGTAGGGCCGTCCATCTCCGGCATCACAACGTCGGAGATGACGATGTCGATTTCCTTTTCGGCAGCGGCGACCACATCGAGGGCTTCCAGACCGTTCGTCGCCTCGAGCACCTCGTAGCCCTGCCGCTGCAGCGCGCGTACCGCGAAGGCACGCACCGAATCCTCGTCTTCGACCAACAGCACGCGTCCGGTCCCGGTGAGGTCGCGCGCGCGCTCCTTCTTGGCCTCCTTCGCCGGCGCCTCGACGACGGGCGCGGGGATGTGGCGCGGCAAATACACCCGGAAGGTGGTGCCCTTGCCCACCGTGCTCACGGGGAACACGTAGCCGCCGGTCTGCTTGACGATGCCGTAGACCGTCGAGAGGCCAAGGCCGGTGCCCTTGCCGACCTCCTTGGTCGAAAAGAACGGCTCGAAGATCTTGGCCATCACCTCGGGCGGCATGCCGGTGCCGGTGTCCTCCACCTCGACCAGCACGTACTCGCCGGGTGTCACGGCCTGCCGGCGCAGCTTCAGGCTCTCGCGCTCGGTGATGTTACGGGTGCGCACGACGAGCTTGCCGCCGTCGGGCATGGCGTCCTTGGCGTTGACCGCGAGGTTCATGATCACCTGGTCGAACTGGGTGCGGTCGGCCTTCACGAACCACAGGTCGCGGCCCGATACGATTTTCAGGTCGATCTTCTCGCCGATCAGGCGATTGAGCAGCACGGAGAGATCGGTCAGCACCTCGCCGAGCTCGAGCGTCTCGGGCATCAGGGTCTGGCGGCGCGAGAACGCCAGCAGCTGGCGGACCATGCCCGCTGCCCGGTTGGCGTTCTGCTTGATGTTCATGATGTCTTTGTGGGCAGCGTCCGTCGGGCGGTGCGTCTGCAGCAGCAGGTCCGAGAAGCCGATGATGGCGGTGAGCACGTTGTTGAAGTCGTGCGCGATGCCGCCGGCGAGCTTGCCCACGGCCTCCATCTTGGTCGATTGCGCGTACTTGAGCTCGAGCGCCTTCTGCTCGGTTGCGTCGATGACGTAGAGCATGGCGACCTCGCCGTCGCGGGCGGGCTTTGCGACGGGGCCGAGATACAGTCGGCGCGTGAACTGCTTCTCCGGGCCGAACGAAATCTCGAGCGGGGGCACGGTCGGACGCCCCGCGGCGATCTCAGCGAGGCCTTGCTCGAGCAGGCGGCGGGTCTCCGCGTCGCCGGTGGCTGCGACGCCCGCGACGATGTTGTCGGCCGCGCTCGCGCCGGCGTCGAGGAACATGCGGGCGTAGGCGGCGTT
This sequence comes from Hyphomicrobiales bacterium, assembly GCA_031418955.1. Lineage (GTDB taxonomy): Bacteria > Pseudomonadota > Alphaproteobacteria > Rhizobiales > Hyphomicrobiaceae. The sequence continues at coordinate 4,624 of JANOJW010000303.1, forward strand.
GGCGTTGATCACGCGGCCGTCGCTCCCGAGGGTGGCGATGCCGAAGGGGGCAGACTGTAACGCCCGGGTCGACGGGCCATCGCTGGCGGTGGTGGCCATGCCGGTGCCGGGCCGCAATCCCGGCGGCAGCACGAGCAGCGTGATCTCGTCGCGGCGGCCATGGCCACGCTCGATGCGGGCGATCGCCTCGACGGGCAAACTGACGCCGTCCTCGCGCAGCAGATCGAGATCGAGGCGCGCGATGCCGCTCTCGGCACGCTGCAGCTCGGCGCGCAGCAGGGCGTCACCGGAATTGGCCGTCACGTCGGCGAGCGTCAGGCTGCGACTCTCGGCGCTTGCGATATCGAAGCCAAGCGTCGCCGACAGCGCGCCATTGATGCTGGTGAGGCGGCCGTCGGGAGCAACCGTGATCAGGCCGATGCCGGTACCCTCGTACACGGCCAGCGCCGCCTCGAGGCCGCGCACGGCCTCAGCCTCCCGCGCCCGCTCGTTGGAGATATCGTCGAGCGTCCACAGCGTGGCGCCAGCTGTCTCCAGGTGCTGAGCGAGGCTCGGCATCGGCTGCACGCCGAGCCGCAGCCAGCGGGCCCCGCGAACCCGCGCTTCGGGATCGCGGACCTTAAGCTCCTCGGTGCGCGTCTCGCCCCGCTCGGCGGCGCGCAGCAGGCGGAACAGGCATTCGGAAGCCAGCGGATCGCCGGCGAAGGCGGCTTCGAGTGCCCGGGGCGTGCCGTCGGTATCGGCGCCCGCAATGGCCTTGTAGGTCTGGTTGGCGAACAGGATGTCGCCGTCGCGCCGCGAGATCATCAGGCCTTGGCCGACCTGATCGACGGCGGCGCCCTGAAAATCGAGGGCATCGCGGGCGTCCCCGACGCGGACATGGCCGGTGGCCAGCCCGAACACCAGGAACACGCCGAGAACCGCGAGCAGCGCCAGGATCGACAGGATCACCGGCTCGGCACTGCGATGCGACATCAGCAGCAGCGCACCGAGGCCGCAGGCAGCGATCACCGCTAGCAGCGCGTTCATCGCGCCGCCTTGCAGCAAGGGCTCTTTCCGGGTGGTGCCGGAATGGCTGGCGTCGGTCCCGCTCATAGGCCGGGACCATAGCTGATTCTGGCCGAGCACGGTCTGGAGCACAGCGGCAATTACGCGAACGGACACTCGGATGCTCCTTTCCTATCCACAACACCGTGGACAGGTCGGCTTCGACACAGCAACAATTCGATCATCAGAGTTAAAATCGGCCTAAGTTTCTGCTATCGGGGCTCGCAGTGCTCTTTCGAGGCTCGCACCGATTCGCGGTTCGCTGACAAGCGCCACACTGAAAAGGCAGACCATGACCGACCTTCTCATCTACCTCTTCCTGTTCGCGCTGATGGCGCTCGCGGTGGTCGCCGGTATCTGGGTTTTCAAGAGCTATATCAACGGCCAATCGCCGACCTCGGCGCTGTTTGGGCCGCGGCCCGAGAAGCGTCTTGCGGTGGTCGAGCACGCCAACGTCGACGGACGGCGGCGGCTGCTGCTCGTGCGGCGCGATGGCGTCGAGCATTTGATCATGACGGGCGGGCCGGTCGACGTGGTGATCGAAACGGGTATCGGGGAGCGCAAGGGGCGGCTCGAGGTGGTCGAGTCGGTGCAATCGACGCCGGTGTTCGCGCGGCAGGCGCGGCCCTTCGGGCAGGCCGCCGAGCGCGCGGCCGAGTAGCTGCCGATCGAGGGGCGGTGCGTTCGCCCCTCCGTTGTGTCGCAGTCGCAAGGTTTCAGTGCTGTCGAGGCTTCAGTCGAGCATGCCGTTGCGCGTTTCAACTCTCTTCGTCGTGCTGGCGCTGCTGTTTGGCGGCGGGATGGGCAGCGGCGCACGGGCCCAGCAGCCGACGCCGCCGGTAGCGCCCTCTACAGCGCCCACACCGCCCACTCCCCAGGACCAGCCTGCGCCGCCGCCCGCTGCCCCGAAGTTCACGCTGCCGCCGGACGTGGCCGAGCCGGTCAGCCGGCTTGCCCGCAGCGTGGAGGCGGCCGAGAAGTCGATCCAGCAGTTGAAGGAGCTCGAGGGCGAGCTGTCACGGCTGCGCACCGACGTCGAGCGGATCATCTACGACTCGACCGCGACGGCGGAGAGCCTGCGTCCGCAATTGGCCGAGGTCAAAGGCCAGATCGAAAAGCTCGGGGCCCCGCCGGGCAAGGACCAGCCGCCCGAGTCCGCCGTGGTCGCGGCCGAGCGCCAGCGCCTCAACGAGTTCGCCGCCGCGCTCGACGGCGCCGTCAAGACGGCCGAACTCGCCTGGGTGCGGGCCAAGCAGCTGATCGACCGCATCACCGTCATTCGCTACCAGCAGTTCACCCGCAATCTACTCGAGAAGCGCGACAGTCCGGTGCTGCCCGGCATCTGGCGCGACATCGCCGAGCGGTTCGAGACAGTCGTCGCCCGGTTCCGGTACTACGTGTCGGACTGGTTGACCTGGGCTGGGCGGAAATCCGCTCCGCTGTGGGCGCTGTCCCTGTCGACGCTCGCCATCCTGATCCTCGGCAAGCTGCTGGTGGCGCACCGCCTCGCCGGCCGCTTGCCGCGGACAACGGCTTCCCCGTCGTTCTTCGACCGCACCATGAAGGCGGCCTGGGTGGCGCCCTTACGCATGGCGCCGCTCGGGATCGCCGCGCTCGCCGGCTATTTCGGGCTGGAGGCGCTCGATCTGTTGTATGCGCCGTGGAACCGGCCGGGCGCGGCGCTGCTGCAAGGCGCGCTCGTCTATGCCGCCGCATCCGGTCTGCTGTCGACCGCCTTCTCGCCGCGCCGTCCGCAATGGCGGTTGTTTCCGGTGGCCGACGGCACGGCAGCCCGCCTGCTCGTCATCATGAAGCTGTTCGTGGCGGTCTACGTGCTCGACACGGTGCTGCTCGAGATCGGTCGGCTGCTCTATGTGCCGTTGAACTTCACGGTCGCGCAGGCGTTCGTGTCGAGCCTGCTGTTCGTGGGCCTGCTCGTCGCGCTGTTAGCGACGCCGTTCCAGCATCTGATCGGCCCCGACCGCCCGGTCAACGGCCACGAGTTCGTGCCGGGAGTTGTCACCCGCCACACGCCGCGCTGGCTGAAGATCCCGTTGTGGGTATTGGCCGCGCTGATCCTGATTTCGTCGGCGCTGGGCTATGTGGCGCTCGGCCGGTTCGTCGCCCATCAGCTGGTGTTGAGCGGCGTCGTCGTGTTGGCGGCCGGC
>JANOJW010000304.1:0-12831 GCA_031418955.1 Hyphomicrobiales bacterium
CTTCACGATGCAGGGCGTGCCGCATTGACTTGGAGGCGTCCGCCGAACACTTTGGCGCGCGTTCCGGCGGCCACTTGTGCCGACCCGTCCCGAGTTCCGAACCACCCTCAAGCTGCGAGGCGCGCTGTGCGCCCGGCGCTGCAAACCTCGAGAGGAAAACACCCATGGCAGTCAAAGTCGCCATCAACGGCTTCGGCCGCATCGGCCGCAACGTGCTGCGCGCGATCATGGAATCGGGACGCACGGACATCGAGGTGGTGGCCATCAACGACCTCGGGCCTGTCGAGACCAACGCGCACCTCCTCCGCTTCGACAGCGTGCACGGCCGCTTCCCGTTCGAGGTGAAGGTTTCCGGCGATACCATCGACGTCGGCCGCGGGCCGATCAAGGTGACGGCCGAGCGCGATCCCGCGAAGCTGCCGCACAAGGCCATGGGCGTCGATGTCGCGCTCGAGTGCACGGGCATTTTCACGTCGAAGGAGAAGGCCGCAGCGCATCTCACCGCCGGCGCCAAGCGCGTGCTCGTGTCCGCGCCCTGCGACAACGCCGACCTCACCGTCGTCTACGGCGTCAACCACGACAAGATCACCAAGAGCCACCTGGTGCTCTCGAACGCCTCGTGCACGACCAACTGTCTCGCACCCGTCGCCAAGGTGCTGAACGACACCGTCGGCATCGAGCGGGGCTTCATGACCACGATCCATGCCTACACCGGCGACCAGCCGACGCTCGACACCATGCACAAGGATCTCTATCGCGGGCGCGCCGCGGCGCTGTCGATGATCCCGACCACGACGGGTGCGGCGAAAGCGGTGGGCCTCGTGCTCCCCGAGCTCAATGGCCGCCTCGACGGCACCGCGATCCGCGTGCCGACGCCGAACGTGTCGGTCGTGGACTTCAAGTTCGTCGCCAAGAGGAAGACTTCGGTCGACGAGATCAACACCGCGATCAAGCGCGCCGCCGGTCAGTCTCTGAAGGGCATCCTCGGCGTCACCGACCAGCCGAACGTGTCGATGGACTTCAACCACGACAGCCACTCGTCGATTTTCCACCTCGACCAGACCAAGGTGATGGACGGCACGCTCGTGCGCGTCCTCTCCTGGTACGACAACGAGTGGGGTTTCTCGAACCGCATGAGCGACACCGCCGTCGCCATCGCCAAGCAGATCTGACGGCGGTGGCCGCCACTTTCGTTTTCGCGTTTGAGCCCCACTTTTCATCACGATGAGTGGGGTTTTTGCATGTGCCAAGGCCGCGCTCGCAAGTCCCCTCTCATTCCGCCCCCGTCACGTTTTCGGACGGCGTTTAACCTCGACTTAACCTTGGTGGGCGAAAGTCGCTCGGTATCCAGAGGTTGGCAGGCCTCAGTCGAGTGCCCGCACGATTCGAGAGGTAAGACGCATCATGACCACTACGCTCAAGACAGGCCTCGCCGCGGCAGTCCTCGCAGTTGCCGCCATCGCCACGCCGGCTGTTGCCGCCGATCTTGGCCGCGGCTCCGTCAAGGACGGCTACGCGCCGGCTCCCTCCTACGCTCCGTCCGCGCCGTCGATCGCCGGCCCCTGCTATTTCCGCTCCGACATCGGCTATTCTTGGGGCCGCAATGACGCCAGCGCGCTGTACGTCGGCAACGCGGCCGACCCGGTGGTTCGCGGCGAGGACCTCGGCAACACCCACCTGATCGAAGGCGGTCTGGGCTGCGGCATGGGCTCGCGCGGCTTCCGCGCCGAAATGGTGCTCGGCATGCGTGGCGATCGCAAGTTCAACGGTGACGTGGACATCGTGGTCGGCCCCGGCCCGGTTGATCCGCCGATCCACACGCACCTCAAGACCTACACGATGATGTTCAACGCCTACCATGACATCGGCAAGTTCGGCGGCTTCGTGCCCTACGTCGGCGCCGGTCTCGGCTGGGCCTACCACAAGATGGACGACGTCATCATCTCCGACCCCGGCAGCCCGAACCCGCAGTTCGGCGAGGACAAGCTCTCCTTCGCCTGGTCGCTGATGGCCGGCGTCGGCTACCAGCTGTCGGATCGCGCCGTGCTGGATCTCGGCTACCGCTACATGGACATGGGTTCGGCCCGCTCGTCGCACAACGACACGACGAACAGCTGGAACCCGCGCCTGGAGATCGACGACATCCGCGCGCACGAGTTCAAGGTCGGCATCCGCTACCACCTGGGTTCTGCCGACTGCTGCGCCCAGCAGTACGCACCGATGAAGTAAGACTTCTCCCTCGCGCTACATTGAGGGCCGCATCCCCGGGTGCGGCCCTTTTTGCATGATCTCCCCGATCAGTTTGATTGCGCTGGTATTTGCAGCATCACCCGTTCGTGACTCGCAATTGAGGCTGAGCGCGGCGATATCTAGTGACGGACGGTGTGGGTAGTGCTGGCGTAGAACGGTCGGAAACACGAGCGGTGAAGCGAGTTGTATCCTTGAAGGCTGTGCTCGGCGGGATCGTCTCCGGCCTGATGGCCCTGACCGCCGTCGCACCGACAGCACAAGCCCAGGAGGCTGCAAAGCCTGCCAATGGCCCGAAAGCAAAGGCCGTTCTCGAGCTCTTCACCAGCCAGGGCTGCTCCTCCTGTCCAGCAGCCGACGCCCTCCTCGAGTCATACACCAAGCGCGCCGACGTGATCGCGCTGACGTGGCCGGTGGACTATTGGGACTACCTCGGTTGGAAGGACACGCTCGCCGCCCCCAAGTTCACCGCCCGCCAGAAGTACTACGCCAAGCATCGCGGCGACGGCCGCGTCTACACGCCACAGATGGTGATCAACGGGTTGACGCACGCCGTCGGCAATAGCGCCCGCGAGATCGATCAGGCAGTTGCGGCAACAGGCGCACAGCTCGCCCAAAGCGATCTATCGGTGACGATCCGCCTCGACCAGAAAGCCATTGTCATCGAGGCTGGAGCTGGTGCTCCGGGCACCGGTATCAGGGATGCGACGATCTGGCTGGTGATGATTCAGCGGTCGGCCGAGGTGGTCGTACGCTCGGGAGAAAACCGCGACAAGACGCTGCGATACTTCAACGTCGTGCGTGAAGTGACCCCGGTCGGCATGTGGTCGACGGGCAAGCCACTGGTGATCCGGCTCGACCGCGATACGGTGAAGCTTCCCGATACGGATGCCGCCGCCGTGCTGATCCAGGTCGGTAAGGCCGGCCCGATCGTCGGCGCGGCCATACTGCCCAAGCTCTGAACTTTGCATCACCCCCCGGCCTAGTGGGCGTGACGGATGGCGTCCCTTGTGACACAAACCCTCCCGGACCACTTTGTCTGGAGGACAAGCCCATGGCCACCGACGCCCTGCTCGCTGGACTGCGCATCATCGAGGGCTCGGCCTTCGTCGCGGCCCCGCTCGGCGGCATGACGCTCGCCCAGCTCGGCGCCGACGTGATCCGCTTCGATGACCTGCAGGGCGGTCTCGACCGCGACCGCTGGCCGATCACCGCCGACGGCCGGAGCCTCTATTGGGCGAGCCTCAACAAGGGGAAACGCTCATTTGCCGTCGACCTCAAGTCGCCGCGTGGTCGCGAACTGATCACCGCCTTGATCACCGCACCTGGGCCCGATGCCGGCATCTTCTCGACGAATCTGCCGGTGGCGCGCGGCTGGCTCGCCTTCGACACGCTGGCGGCCAAGCGGGCGGATCTTATCGCGCTCAACATCATCGGTGCGCACGACGACACACCGCAAGTCGATTACACGGTCAACGCCGTCGCCGGCTTTCCGATGATCACCGGCCCCGTCGGCCACGAAGGACCCGTCAACCACGTCATGCCGGGCTGGGACATTGCGACGGGGTATGCGGCAGCCCTCGCCCTGCTCGCAGCCGAGCGTTTTCGCGCGCGCACGGGCAAGGGGCAGCTGGTGCGGCTCGCGTTGCAGGACGTGGCGCTTGCGGCGACCACGGCGCTGGGCTTCATGGCCGAGGCCGAGATCAACTCGTGCGACCGCGGGCGCTTCGGCAACGACGTGTTCGGCACCTACATCAAGGACTTCACGACGCGCGACGGGCGGCACCTCGTCTTGTGCATCCTGACCAAGCGCCAGCTCGAGGCGATGGGCAAGGCTGGCAACCTGTCCGATGCATTCGCTCGATTGGAACGCGAGGACGGCATCGACCTCGAGCAGGAAGGCCACCGCTGGCAGGCGCGGGCGAAGATCTCAGGCGTCATCGCGCCGTGGATCGCCACGCTATCGCTCGCGGAGGCCGGCGAGGTCCTGACCAAGTCCGGCGTGTTGTGGGGGCCCTACAAGCGGCCGAGCGAGCTCGTTGCCGGAGACCCACTGCTGACCGGCAACCCGATGTTCGCGCGCGTCGAGCAGCCCGACATCGGCACGGTGTGGTCGACGTCCTCGCCATTCGACTTCAAGGCGGTCCTGCGGCTGCCGCCCAAGCCCGCACCACGCCTCGGACAGCACACCGAGGCGATCCTGGCCGATATTCTGAAGCTGTCGAGCGGGGAGATCGGCCGGCTGCACGACGCGGGCGTTGTTGCTGGACCGGCGAAGGCCTGATGCCCGTGATGCGGCCACAGCTCCTGATCTTCGATTTCGACGGCGTCGTCGCCGATAGCGAGGTGCTCGCCAATCAGGTGATGGCCGAAAGCGTGACGGCGCTCGGCAAGCCGACCTCGCTCGAGGATTCGATCCGCCTGTTCATGGGCAAGCGCTGGGAGGACTGCAAGCCGGCGATCGCGGCCTGGACCGGCGCGCCACTGCCGCCGGGCTTCGAGGAGGCGCACCGTGCCCGCTCGCGGGCCGTGATGCGGGCTGAGAACGGCGTCGCGCCGGTTGTGGGGGTCGCCGCATTCCTCGATGCGCACGCCCACGTTTGCCGCTGCGTCGCGTCGTCGAGCAACCCGGATTGGCTCGATCACTGCGTCGACACGTTCGGGCTGCGGGCGCACTTCGGCCGCAACCTGTTCAGCGCCACGCAAGTCGCCAACGGCAAGCCGGCGCCGGACATCTTCCTGCACGCGGCCAGTCGCATGAGCACGACACCGCGCGACTGCCTCGTCATCGAGGACAGCCCGTCGGGAGTGGTGGGCGCGCGTGCGGCCGGCATGACCGTGATCGGCTTTCTCGGGGGCAGCCATATCCGTGACGGCCATGCCGAGCGGCTCGCCGCCGCCGGCGCGCATCATCTGGCGGCAGATTTCGACGAGGTGGCGCGACTGCTGGCGCGCGGCCTCACCCCTTGAGGAACGCGTTGATGTCGGGCGTGGCCAGCGAGCGGTCGAGATAGCCGAACGTGCCCCGGTCCTTGACCTCGCGCGCGGCCTCCATCGTGGCGGTCAGCGCCATCCGGTAGAGCGACGTCGCGAGACTGACACGCTTGACGCCGGCTGCGGCGAGATCGGCCACCGCGGGCGACCGGCCCTTTATGCCTGCCATGAAGTTGAACGGCTTCTGCAGGCTGTCGCACACCTTTTTCACCGCCGCGAGATCGGGGAGTCCCGGCGCCATCAGAACGTCGGCGCCGGCTTTTTCGTAGGCCTGCAGGCGGCGGATGGTGTCGTCGAGATCGGTGACGCCGCGCACGAAGTTCTCGGTCCGCGCGGTGAGCATGAAACGGAACGGGTGCGCGCGGGCGGCGGCAACGGCGGCAGCGACCCGGGCTGTTGCCTGCACGATGTCGTAGATGGGCTTTGACGGATCGCCGGTCGCGTCCTCGATCGAGCCGCCGACGAGTCCCACGAGGCCCGCCTCCTGGATGGTGATCGCGGCATCCTCGGCGCTGTCGCCGAAGCCCTTCTCGAGGTCGGCGGAAACCGGCAGATCCACCGCGTCGACGATCAGCTTGGCATGCGCCAGCGCCTCGACGCGCGTCACCCGGCCGTCGCGGCGGCCGAGTGCGCCGGCCTTGGCGCCGGACGACGTCGCCAGCGCCTCGAACCCGAGCGAGGCCAGCAGCAGCGCTGTTCCCGCATCGAACGGATTGGCGATGACGAACGCGCCGGGGCGCTCGTGCAATGCGGCGAAGGCGCGGGCCTTGTCGGCTTGGCTCATGGGCATCGGGGTTCTCCTGCAAATCGAGATCAGGTCTGCTTCTTGAACGTAACGACCAGCACGTCGCGATAGGCTGGCAACGCTGGGTCCAGCGGTTCGACCGGCGTCACACCGTGATAGACGCGGGCGTCGTCGACGAGGGCTGCATCGAACGGCACGGTCAGAGTGAAACTGCCGAGTGGCCGCTTGTCGAGATCGGAAATGGTCGTCGTCCCGCTGACGATGTTGGTGCGCGTGACCATCAGCACGAGCACGAAATCGACGCCGTCGCGGTGCATCCCCTCTGGCGTCGGGCGTCCTTGCGAACCGGGCTGCGCCTCGATGCGGAACTGGTGCGTTTCGACCTTCCACGCCTGGGTTGCGGGCGCCAGCGGTCCAAACAATCGCTCGCAGAAGGCGAGGATGGTGGTCATGCTGGTGCCTGTGGCGACGGTGTCGTCCACGGCTGCGAACCAGCGGTCGATGCCGCCGTTGAGCGTGTTGTTGTCGAGCGCCTGATAGTGCGGCTGATGCGGCTGGCGCGCGATGGCGCCGCCTTTCGACACTCGATAGACGGCATGGCGCCGGCGCCGGTAGCGCCCGCCGTCGGCCATGTAGGTGTCGGTCTCCAGCGCGGCCCAGCTTTCGGCGAATATTGGCCAGTCGCCAAGGGAACCCGCCGCTTCGAGCAGGCGGCGCATCTCGGCGCCCGGCACGAAGGCGAAGCCGGCCTGGCTGAACTCGCGGGTTGCGGGTTGATTGGATGCGGTCGAGTGTCCCATGCTCAATCTCGTGATGTGATCGCGTGGCGGTACTGTACGAAACCCGATCGCTCGGCAATCTTGTCGTAGAGCAGCATCGCTTGGTTGTTGGTCTCGTGCGTCATCCAATACACGCGTGGCGATCCGGCGCTGCGGGCTGCGTCGTAGACGCCCTCGATCAGCGAGCCGCCAACGCCCAATCCACGAGCATCGGTTTTGGTGAACAGATCCTGGAGGTAGGTCGTCGGACCGATCATGCCGGTGTTGCGGTGGAAGATGTAGTGGACGAGGCCGACCAGCCCGCTGTCGCCGGCATCGGCGACAAGGGCGTGCACCGGTTCATAGTGATCGAAGAAGCGGCCCCAAGTCGTAGCAGTGACGTCATCGGGCGCAACTCGCTTGTAGAATGTGTTGTATCCTGTCCAGAGCGGCAGCCACTGGCCATAATCTCTCCGCTCGACAGGCCGGACGTTGACGATCGGCATGTTCCATTCTCCCCGACGTGCTCACCCGGTTTAGAACCTGCCGACATGGGGAGCCGCGCTTGGCCTTGCCATGGTTCCGATCCCAGAGATCCAGTTGTGAATTCCTGTTGTGTCGGGGGCGGTATAGCCGCAAAGTGGATTGCTCCAAATATCCACTTTGTGAAAAAATGAGCAGACCACAATCCCAGCCAAGAACCTCGAGTGCGGCGACCCTGGCGCTGCACCTCGAGTTCGCCAGCGGTGAGCCGCTGCATCTCCAGCTCGGGCGGCAACTGCGATCGCTCGTCCTCGCGGGCCGCATGACGCCCGGCAGTCGCCTGCCGTCGAGCCGGACGCTCGCCACCGATCTCGGCGTGTCGCGCGCAACGGTCGTGCTCGCCTTCGAGCAATTGGCGAGCGAGGGCTACGTTGAAGGACGTCACGGCTCGGGCATGTTCGTGGCGAGCGGTTTGCCGGAATCGGTGTCACTGGGCGGAGGCCGCATTCCGAACCTGGCGGAGCCGACGCGAAGCGCACGCGCGGCCCCCGAGCCGTCGCGACCGTTCCAGCTCGGTGCGACCGATGCGAGCCTGTTCCCCTATCGCGACTGGGCGCGGCGTCTCTATCGAACCTGGCGCGAGCCGGACGCAAGCCTGACCAGCGCCGTCGACATGTTCGGGTGGCCGGACCTGCGCGCGGCCATTGCGCGCCATCTCGGCGAGTGGCGAGGCATCGCTGCTGAGCCTGCGCAGATCGTCATCACCAGTGGCACCGCCGACGCGACCGAGCTGATCGTGCGCGCCGCGCTGGCGCCAGGCTCGGCCGTGTTCGTGGAGGATCCCGGCTATCCGCTGCTCCGGCACACGCTCGAGGGCCTCGGTCTCGATGTCTGCCCGGTCAGGGTCGACGACGACGGCTTCGACATCGGGCTCGCATTGCGCAAGGCGCCGGCGGCCAAGGCTGCGATCGTCACACCGTCACGGCAGTTTCCGCTCGGGGGAACGATGCCGGTGGCGCGCCGGCTCGAGCTGCTCGACTGGGCGCGCGCTGCCCGGACCTTCATCATCGAGGACGATTTCGACAGCGAGTACCGCTACCAGGGATCGCCGCTGCCGGCGTTGACGAGCCTCGATCGGGATGGCCGCACGATCTACGTCGGCAGCTTCTCGAAGGTGCTCGCGCCGACGCTGCGTCTGGGCTTCGTGGTGCTGCCCGCGATCCTGATCGAGCCGGCGCGGCGACATCTCGCGCGGCGTGGCACGCTGGCCTCCCTCGTCGCCCAGCCGGCACTCGCAGGCTTCATCGCCGACGGCACGTACGCCACCCATATCCGCCGCACGCGGCGAGTCTATGCCCGACGCATGGCCGCGCTGATCGAGGCCGGCCGTCAGGTCGACGGGCTGCTGGCGCTGACACCCAGCACGTCCGGCATGCATATCGTCGCGGATCTGTCGCCGGCTCTCGTACGCCGCATGACGGACCGCGAGGCGTCCGCTCGCGCGCGCGAGGCCGGCATCGTCGCCGTGCCGCTTTGCGACTACTATGCCGGGCGACCGCGCCGCGCCGGCCTGCTGCTAGGGTTTGCGGGGTTCCCCGAGGAGATGCTGCGAACCGGCGTCGGCGAGCTGGCGCGGGCGCTGGAGGCAAGACCAACACGTTGAACTTCGTCGGAGAATTGATCGTGGCTGCTTCCTCTGTCATGTCCCCTCTCTTGAGGGGTGAAATTTGAGTAAGCCACCGCAGTCGGATCTCCTTCGTCGCCCCGAAAACGAGCGGCACAGCCGTTGACCAGCCGTCAACCATGTCCACTTTCGGTTCGATAACCTGCCAGTGGTAATTTGCGCGGTGATCGAGGCCCGGAGCCACCGACGCATGAGCGATCCGCACGTCACGACAGCGGAGAGTCGCGTTGTCACGCGTGCGACGAGCATGTCGATGGCGGACTTGCTCGTCTCAGCCGTCGCGGCCTTTGCGGTGCTCCTGAACGTGCGGGAAGCCGATAGTTTTGGAGCAAAACCGTGCTGACCGATCTCTTCAAGTCCATCGAGCAGGCGCCATGGTACTGGCAGGTGCCGTGCCTGATCGCGGTCGTCCTGGCGACGTTCGCGGCGATCGAAGTCGCTGCCATGATCTGGCGCTGGTGGCGCGGGAAGCCGGTTTGGCCGAGGGACTATCTGCTGACCCAGTTCGAGCGGCTGCTCAACGTGGTCTTCATGGCGCCGGGTGTCCTGCTTCTGGTCCTCGCGCCGAAAGGCTGGTCGTTCTGGTTCGTGTTCGCGCTGATGCTCGTCGCGTCGATCCCAACGGTCATTCTCGCCATGATCGGGCAGCGCTGGGTCGATCGGCGCAAGCGGCGCTTGCACGGCGTCGACACGGGCAAATCGGACGCCGAGACCGTGCTCGGCGATTTGGCCAAGGCTTGGGACGAGATTCGTGGTCGCGGCGAACAGGTCGGCGACGGCCCGGCGCGCGCATCGGCGCCCGCGCACAGTGCCTGGCGCGAGACCCTGATCGTGGTCGGAGCATTGGTACTGGCCGTCGGCTCGCTGATCGGCGGCGCCTGGCTCGGCGGTGGTATCGCGGGCGGCTGGGGCATGCTGCTTGGGGCATTCGGCGGCCCGCTCCTGCTCGCTGGCGTCTTTTTCTTCCCGCGCTGGCCCGGCCTCATCGAGCGTCGCGCGTCACTTCTCATCGAGGCCTCGCCGCAGGCGATCTGGGAGACGTTGCATCTGCGCGAGACCGCGAGCCACTACCGCACCAACATCGCTCGCGTGGAGAAGCGCGCAGATGCGCCGGAGCGGTACGCGCTGCACTATCGCGATCTCCGTCTGCTGCCGTGTCCGCGCTGCGCAAGTCATCACGATCCTGAGCGGATCGGCTACGTCGTCGAGGTCGAGATCGTCGAGAAGCGGCCGGGCGTGTCGGAGCTGCACCGCACGCTGCCGATGACGACGGGCGCGCGCTGGATGCGCAACGCCTACAGGCAGGAGCTGGATCACTGGGTGCTCGCGCCGGAGGCCGGCGGCACGCGGATCACGTATACGAGCATCGTCGACCGGCCGCGGCTGTTCTTCGCGATCATGGCGCGGGTCGGCAATCCGTCCAACGAGCTGCTGGTGAGCCTCAAGGCGCGTATGGAGGGCCGCTACGACCCGACCATGTTCGGCAACGCGGGGCGTCAACTGAAAACCATCCGCGAGTCGGGCGGGCTGTGCCCGGGGCATTGAGGCCGATCGGGGCCTGCGCGCGCGAATTGCGGATCGTCCCAGGCCGGTGGAGTTGGGGTGAACGCGTCGAAGCCCACGCTCGCCGATTGCGTCCATGGGCCGTTCCCGGTTAGTGGTTTCGACCGGCCGCCCCGAGGATCGCTCGCCCCATGTCCAACACGTCTGATGCCCGAACGCCCGCTCCATCACCCGCCGCAGCACTCCTCGCGGGGCCGCCGCAGGTGATCAACATCGGCCTTGAAGGCTTCGCACAGGATCTCGCGCGCGCCGGAGCAGCCGTCGTGCACGTGGCCTGGTCGCCGCCAGCCCGAGGCGACGCGCGCCTCGCCGCCCTCCTCGGCAAGCTCGGCAGCTGATCTGATGCGTAGCTTGCAGCAGTCGATCGAAACAGCCAACGCCGAAACGGTGCGACGCATCTTCGCCGCCGATCCCGTGCTGGTGGATGTGATCCCCGCGCGCGAAGCAATTCCCGCACTCGGCCCGAAGCTCATCTTGCACGCCGGTCCACCGGTCGACTGGGCGCGCATGTGCGGGCCGATGCGCGGCGCGGTCACCGGCATCGCCGTGTTCGAGGGCTGGGCGCACGATCTCGCCGACGCCGAGACGCAGGCCGCAGCGGGCGCCTACACGTTCCGTCCCAACCACGATTTCGGCGCGGTCGGTCCGATGACCGGCATGACGACACTGTCGCAACCGCTGCTGGTGGTCGAGAACCGCGCCTTCGGCAATCGAGCCTACTGTGCCGTCAACGAGGGTCTCGGCAAGGTGATGCGCTTTGGCGGCAATGACGCTGAGGTGCTGGCGCGGTTGGCGTGGTTGCGCGATGGGCTTGGTCCCGCTCTCGGGCGCGCACTGCGCGAGCTTGGCGGCATCCCCTTGAAGCCGATCATCGCGCGCGGCCTCACCATGGGCGACGAGATGCACCAGCGCAATGTCGGCTGCTCGAGCCTGCTGCTGCGCATTCTGGCACCGGCGCTCGCGCGCACGACTTCGGACAACGCCGCGTTGCCCGAGATCCTCGGCTTCATCGGCCGCAACGACCAGTTCTTCCTCAACATCGCCATGGCCATGGGCAAGGCGATGACCGATCCGGCACGCAACATCGAGCATTCGTCGATCGTCACCGCGCTCTGCCGCAACGGCACCGACTTCGGCGTGCGCGTCTCAGGGACCGGCGACCAGTGGTTCACGGCCCCCGTCGAGATGCCGCAAGGGCTGTATTTCCCGGGCTTCACGGCAGCCGACGCCAATCCGGACATGGGCGATTCAGCCATCGTCGAGACAGTAGGCCTCGGCGGCTTCGCGATGGCGGCAGCACCCGCTGTCGTCGGCTTCGTCGGGGCGGGCCGCGCCTCGGATGCGGCGGTGTTCACCCGCTCGATGGGCGAGATCACCTGGGCGCCCAATCCCGAATGGACCATTCCCCAACTCGACAATGCCGGCGTGCCGACCGGCATCGACATCCGCCGCGTGGTCGAGACCGGCATCGCGCCGACCATCAACACCGGCATTGCGCACCGGAAGCCCGGCGTCGGCCAGGTCGGCGCGGGCGTGGTCAAAGCGCCGCTCGGCTGCTTCGAGGCGGCGCTGGACGCCTTCGCGTTAAAGGTCACGGGTTCGGCGACCGGCTGATGAGCGAGGCGCCAAGCGACATCATCGTACGGGCGACGTCGCGCATCCTGGTGCTCGACCCGGCCAACCGCGTACTGATGTTCTTCGCCAAGGTCGGCCACTCGGTGGAACCGGAGCGCCGTCCCGATGCGGTGGGGTTCTGGGCGCTGCCGGGCGGGGGTCTGGAGCCCGGCGAGACACACGAGCAGGCGGCGCACCGCGAGTTGCGCGAGGAGACCGGCCTCGTCTCGACTGCGCCGCTGCGCCTGATCGCCACGCGCTCGTCGGTCTATCCCTGGAAAGGGCGCCACTACCTTGCACGCGAGCAGTTCTTCTTTGCTCGCAGCGCCACCCACGCGCTCGACACCAGCGGCTGGCAATCCGGCGATCTGCGCTGGATGAGCGAGCTTGGTTGGTGGACATTGCAACGGCTGGAGGCGACGAACGACATCGTGCGCCCGCCAGGCCTCGCCGGCCTCGTCCGCGCGGCACTCGCCGGCCGCCTGTCGGACGAGCCTGTCGTATTTCCGTCGTAGAGCGGCACCGTTGCTCGCCAGCGGCAACCACGCGCCACTTTCACCCTAGATCCGGCAGTTCTCGTGCTTGCATGATCGCGGAAGGTGAGCTTTTTCAAGTGGATGAGCAACGACAAGCCGCCGTCCGCCTCTCACCCGTCGGGTGAGATGGTACAGCACCAACTGGCGGTTGCGCAGGCGCCGCCGGTGAGCGCGCCGCCCGGTCCGGTGGCCATCGACAGTTGGGCC
>JANOJW010000305.1:0-2642 GCA_031418955.1 Hyphomicrobiales bacterium
ATGTCGATGGCGCCCTTCTCGAACTTGTCGATAAAGTCGTGCAATCCCGCTGCATTCTCCCCCGCGGCGATGCGCGTCTGCCCTTCGCGGCGCACGCGCGCGAGGCCCTTGTGATCCTCGGGCGGCCACACCGGCTCCTCGAGCCAGTAGAGTTTGGCCGGGCGGTAGGCCTTCTCCATGTCGAGTGCCTCAGCGACCGTCCACGGGCAGTTCACGTCGTTCATCACATGGACGTTGGGGCCCGCACCTTCGCGCGCGGCCATCACCGCATCGACCCGATGCTCATGCAGCTTGATGTGTGAGAAGCCGGCGGCCGCACGCTCCGAGCAGATGCGGGCGACGGTCGCGGGCGTGTTGTAGCGCATCAGGCTCGAATAGGCGCGGACCTCCTTGCGCCGCGCGCCGCCGAGAAGCTGCGAGACGGGCAGGCCCGCGCGCTTGCCCGCGATATCCCACAGCGCGATGTCGATGCCGGAGTGCGCGTAGACCACGGGACCGTTGCGGCCGAAGATGTGGAAGGCCTGCGCAGCGTCGCGATGCAGCGCGTTGATGTCGGTCGGGTCCTTGCCGATGAACCAGGGGCCGACATAGCTTTCGAGCGCGGCCTTGGTCGCGGGAATGATGTTGTGGCCGAACGCCTCGCCCCAGCCGGTGATGCCGGCGTCGGTATCGACCTGCACCAGCAGATGATCCTGCGAGGGAAAGCGCAGACCGGCGAACTCCGTCGCCTTGGCGCCCATGTCGTAGGGGATGCGGACGTAGTGCGTCCTGATGGCGGTGATCTTCATGTGACGACACCTTTCAACTGGTCGAGCTCGGCTTGCACGGCCACATGCTGCTCGATCTCGGCCGGCGATGCAGCCCCAGTCTTCAGGGCCTCGATGCGGGCGGCGATATGGGCGAGCGCACCGGCAAGACCGCCGCGCTGCCGCACGAATGAGACGGCGCGCGCGAAGGCGCCGGCTTGCGCGTCGGGATCATAGACCCAGTAGATGCCGCCGGCTGCCGTCTGCCGCACCAGCCGCTTGCGCCGCGACGGGTCGAGGCTCAGCCACAGCACGCTCTGCATGTCGTCGATGGCGCGCGAGGCGAAGGTGCCGTGCGCGAGGAAGTCCTCTGCCGCCCGCGTCGTGTCGATGCTGGAGACGCCGTTCAGGCTCGCCAGCATGGACGCGTCGAGGCCCGTCCGCTCGCCGCCCGCGAGGTATCCAGCAAGCGTCAGCGGCACGTCGCGCCGCGAGGCATAGACCGTGACGCGCCGGCCGAGCGGCTGCACGCGCTGCACAGCCGCGGTGAACTGGTCGAAGGCGACGTCGGGGGAGGCGAACACGATCTGGTCGAAGCGGGATGCCAGCGGCTTGGGCGCTGCCTCCTGGATGCGATCGAGCGTGGAGATCAGCAACTGCGCGCCCATCGAATGCGCAACGAGGTGCACGTGCGTGGCGCCGGTCGTCTCCGCGACCTCGATCAGGAATGCCTGCAGGTCGCGATGCAGCTCGGTGTTGCGCGACTGCTCGCGATCGGCGACGTAGCCCAGCATCGTCCCCCGCGACGGCCAGCTGTAGAGGATGGGTGCACCGTCGATCTCGAGGTCGACGGCGAGTTGGGCTGTGCGCATCAGTGCGTCGGTGAACGTATTGTTGTAGCCGTGGATGAAGACGAAGGCTTCCTTGCGCTGGCTGTTCCCAATGCGCTCGCGCAATCCGCCAAAGAAGCCGCCGCGATCGAGCAGGTCGATGGTGCGGATCGTGATGTGGAGCGCGGGATCGGGATCGGCGAGCTTGGAGGCGAGCCAGCCCTGGCGCGGCAGGCTGCCGAGGTCGCGATTGCGCGGCACGGTGACATGCGCGAGCCCGAAATTCAGCGCCTTGCGCTGCGGTGGAGCGTTGGAAAAGGTCTCGTACGGGTTGCCGATCGGGTCGGCGAAGGCGCGGTGCGTTGCGAAATGAACGGGAACGCGGTGATAGGCATCGGTCGCGGCAGGCTCGGGCATCGGCACGTGTGCTGTCGTCTCGAAATCGTGCGAGCCGGCCGGGCGCGGCTGCTCGAGGCGCTTGGCGTCGGACTTGGCCGGGTCAGTTTTGGACTCCAAGTCTCCACTCAGACTTCTCGGTCTGATTTCGCGCTCAGGCAGGGGTGCCGCCGGTGCCGTTGGCGGCGCTTGCGCAGCGGCGCCTGGCAATGGGCACCGTTTCGCCATGCGGCTGAGAACGTCGTCGATTTGCGCCTCCGGGGCGTTGATCATACGGAGACACCAGACATAGCGGCCGAGGCGCCATGTCACTGCGTGCCCCTCCTCGCTCTCGATCGGTTCGGAGAGATCGATCGCGCGTTTCCAAACATCGGCGGAGAGCGAGTACTGTCCGATCTCCTGGAGCCTTTCGGCGAGCCGGTCGAGCCGCCGCGCCAACTGCACGGGATCCGTGCCGTCGCGCTTGGATGCCAGATCGAGAGCCAGCGCCGTCGCGTCGAGCCCGAGATGGCGGTCGCCGCGCTCCCACAGCCACTCGGCGATATCAAACAGCAGCGCCTCACGGTCGCCCGACGCGATCTCGGGCGAGGCCCCGCCCGCGATGCGGCGCGCGTGGCCAAGCACGTCGTCCGGCTTTTCGTCAGCCAACGCGACCTCGAGGTCGTCGAGC
>JANOJW010000306.1:0-5100 GCA_031418955.1 Hyphomicrobiales bacterium
CGGCCGTCGGCGCCGTCGTGCAGGACCAGCCGCCTGCCTTCTCAGTTTCCCGCCACCTCGAACCGCCGCCCCGGCCTCTCCGCCGCCCCGAAGTCAGGCAACACGCGCGGTAGCCGCGCTTCGATATCGCTGATGCGCGCCTGCCCCGCCGGGTGCGTGGACAACCATTGCGGCGGCGCCTTGCCCGCGCTCTGTGCGCTCATCTTGCGCCACAGCGTGACCCCGGCGCGCGGGTCGTAGCCGGCGCGCGCGGCCAGCACCAAGCCCAGCGCGTCGGCTTCGGATTCATCGTCGCGGCCGAACTTGAGATTCAGCAGGTTGCCGGCCTGCGAGCCCACCACCTCGCCCTGCTCGCCGAGCAGGATGGCGCCGATCACGCGGCTGCTCAATTGTGTGAGCTGCGTCTTCACGGCCCGCTCGCGCGCGTGCTCGCGCAGCGCATGCGCCATTTCGTGGCCCATGATCATCGCCACCTCGTCGTCGGTGAGCTGCAGCTTCTCGAGAATGCCGGTGAAGAACGCGATCTTGCCGCCCGGCATGCAGAACGCGTTGATGTTAGGAGAGTTGATCACGACCACCTCCCACTTCCAATCCTTGGCGCGCGGGTTCCATTTGTGGGTATGGGGCAGGATCTCGCGTGCGATGCGATGCAGGCGCTGCGTGGTCGGGTGGTTGGGCGGCAGCAGTGCGCCTTGGCGGGTCGATTGCTGGCGCAGCGCCAGGAACTGCTGGCCGGCCGTCTTCTCGATCTGGCTTGCAGGCCACAGCTTGCGCACGAACGACGGGCGGCCGACCTTGACGCCTTCCTCGGGCTCTCGCGCCGATATCGGGGCCGCGACGGTTGCGGCAAACGCGGCGGCAAGCGCAATGGCGCGAATGGCACGCTTCATGGACGGCTCCGGGATCGACGATCGAACGGCCTCGATATAGCCGCGAAACCTCGATTGCACCAGTGTGGCCCGACGACCTGCAGAGTGTTCTGCAGTGTGGTGAAGCTCGGCCTCGCATCGTATGCTCAGGCCCTCACGGCGAGGAGCACGCGATGGCGCGAGGTTCGGCACGGACTGAGGACGTGGTGGCCAAGGTGGTGCCGCGGATCGCGGACATCCCGGCTGCCGATTGGGACGGGCTCGCGAACGCGCCGGGCCTGGCCCACGATCCGTTCGTATCGCACGCGTTCCTGAAGGCGCTCGAGGATGCCGGGACCGTCGGCCGGCGCACGGGATGGGTGCCGCAGCATCTGGTGCTGGAGGATGCAGGCAAGGCTGTCGGCTTATTGCCGATCTATGTCAAAAGCCACAGCAAGGGCGAATACATCTTCGACTACGGTTGGGCCGAGGCCTACGAGCGGGCGGGGGGGAACTATTATCCAAAGCTGCAATGCGCGGTACCGTTCACACCGGTGCCTGGGCGTCGGCTTCTTGTCGCGCCCGGCGAAGATGCCCCGTTGCGCGAGCGTCAGTTGCTCGCCGCCGGCATCGAGCTCGCGCGCCAGCATCAGGCCTCGTCCCTGCATCTGACCTTCATGTCGGAAGGGGAATGGACGCGGGCCGGCGAGGCTGGCCTGCTGCTGCGCACCGATAAGCAGTTCCACTGGTACAACCAGGGCTACAAGACGTTCGACGAGTTCCTGGGCGGGCTTGCCTCGCGCAAGCGCAAGACCATCCGCAAGGAGCGCGCCGAGGCGATCGCAGCCGGCATCACCATCGAGCAGATCACGGGGACCGCCCTCACCGAGGCGCACTGGGACGCGTTCTTCGAGTTCTACATGAACACCGGCAGCCGCAAATGGGGCCTGCCCTATCTCAATCGCGCGTTCTTCTCCCTGATCGGCCAAAGCATGCCCGAGCGCTGTCTGCTGGTGATGGCCAAACGCGAGGGGCGTTACATCGCCGGCGCGCTGAACCTGATCGGTGGCGACTGCCTTTATGGCCGCTACTGGGGCATGATCGAGCATCACGCCTGCCTGCATTTCGAGGTCTGCTACTATCAGGCCATCGACTACGCGATCGCGCATGGCCTCGCCCGGGTCGAGGCTGGCGCCCAGGGCGAGCACAAGCTGGCGCGCGGCTACATGCCGATGGCGACCTACTCGGCGCACTGGATCGCCGACGCCGGCTTCGCCAAGGCCGTCGCGCGCTATCTCGACGAGGAGCGCCGGCACATGGAGCAGCAGCGGGCGGCGTTGGCCGAGTACGGACCCTACAAGAAGCTCAGCGCCGACGAGGGCGTGGAATGAGGCCGTACGGGATAACCACGCTTCTTGGTTCCTGTTCTGGGTTTGCCCGGCCGATGCTATCCCGTGTTCATTCGGCGTAGCGTCTGAGGCGGTTGCTCATGGAAAATCGAATTCATCGCCGTGCTGCCATGACGGCAACGGCTCTTGCAGCGCTATCGCTTGCGGCGTGTGGCCCAGGCGTCCCGCGGCCGATGCAAGTCGTGCAGTACAGCGGCAAGACCGTGAAGGTGTTCGTCGAGGGATTTAATTCGCCATCCTCGATCACGACGAGCATTCCGGATGGCGGCTCATGGTCGGGCAGCATCAATGGCCTCGACCTCGCCGTTCGGCAGGGGCAGCTATCGATCGGCGGCAAACCGTATTCCGGTCCTGTGTTTTCCGAGCTTCATGTGATCGTCAAGTCGGGGTCCACATTCGAGACACAGGTGGCGAGGAACTGACGCGCAGACTGAAATGCTCGCTTCGGAGTTGGTAAGCCGTCTTTAAGGCTTTGTTTCACCGATGTTTACTTTGGCACGGTAGAACTCGTTTTAGCCGCTCGCCGGGCTGCCGATCGTTGTGCGTCGCGGGTTACCGGTCTGGTGAGCGGCTCCAGATCCTTGCTCCTGAAAGTTTGCCCCGATGCTTTCCGTGTCCCAGCATGCGCTGCGGCAGCCGCTGCGCCATGGCCTGACGCTTGTCGTTGCAACTTTGGCTGCCGTGATCAGCGCGGCCGGAGCCGATGCCGCGCCGCGCAAGCAGACGAGCCACACCAAGCCACAGACGACACAGAAGAGAGCCCCGACGCCCAAGCCGGGGCCGGCTGCTCCCGAGGTGTCCGTCGAGCGTCCGCCGCAATATGTCCTGCTCGCCTTCGACGGATCACAGAGCCACGAGATGTGGCGCGCGACCATGGACCTCGCCGACACCCTGACCGCCGAAAAGAAGCCGGCCCGATTTACCTATTTCATCTCCGGCGTCTACTTCCTCGCCGAGAAGCATCGCCGCCTCTACGTGGAGCCGGGCCGCGGCCCCGGCCGCAGCGCGATCGGTTGGGGCTCGTCGAAGGACAACGACATCGTCGAGCGCATCGCGCGCGTCAACGAGGCGCATGCCAAGGGCCACGAGATCGCCTCGCATGCGAACGGACACTTCAGCGGCAGCGATTGGAGCGAGGCGCAGTGGCGCAGCGAGTTCCAGCAGTTCAACCGGCTGTTGTTTGATGCGGGAAAGAACAACGAGTTGCCGGCAGGGGCGGATGGAACCCTGCCGCGCGTGGCGCTGGAGCCGCGCCAGATCGTGGGCTTTCGTGCGCCGCAACTCGGCACCAGCACCGGCCTGTGGTCGACGCTCGGCGCAACCGGCTTTCGCTACGACACTTCGCGCACGGCGAAGCCCGACTACTGGCCCCAGAAGTTGCCGGCAAGCGGCTGGAACTTCCCGCTCGCCGAGATCCGTATTCCGGGCACGGCGGTGCGCACGCTGTCGATGGACTACAACTTCTATTACGCCCAGAGCGGTGGCAAACCCTACAAGCCGAAGGCCGCACTATTCGAGCAGCAGATGTATGAGGCCTACATCCAGTACTTCAATGCGAACTACACCGGGAACCGGGCGCCGGTCCATATCGGCCACCACTTCACGAAATGGAACGACGGCGCCTATTGGCGCGCCTTCCAGCGCTTCGCCCGCGCAGTGTGCGGCAAGCCGGAGGTGCGGTGCATCACCAATCGCGAGCTGGCCGACGTCCTCGACCAACAGAAGCCCGAGACGCTCGAGGCCTGGAAGAAGGCGCGGTTCCCGAAGTTTGCCGATGCCGCACCGCTGAAGACGACGCTGGGTCCAGCCCTCGACATCACGTTGACCTTGGCGCCGGTCGGCCGCGACGGTCGTCTCGTGCTCAAGGCTGCGGGCCGGGACTGGCGCGCCCGCGACTATCGGGTGACGTTGGAGATTGGCGGCGAGGAGCGCTCCGTTCGCGAGGCAACGCTTGCCGCTGTCCGCGCCGCGGTTCCAGCCGGCGGCCGGACCACCATCGCCTGGCGGATCACAGCCAGGTCCGGCGTCGAGGTGGCGCGACTGACACACGAGATCGAGAAGGTCGGGACGCGCGCCGAGCGCATCAGCGCAAAACCGCTCGAGGCGCGCGCGCTCGAAGGCGAGCCCGCCGGTGCGCACGAGGAGAGCGCGCACGATCACGAGCATTTTTGAACGAAGCGGAAGCGTCCGGCGCAACGTGCACCGGGCGCTCAGTGGTCTCGCTCACGACCGTTGCAGGAACGTGCGCGGCAGGTGGCTGCCCGGTTGGGCCGGGGCTTGCGTGGCGGGCGTCGGCTGCGGGGCTGGTGTCGGCGCCTGGGCCTGCGGGGGGACGGCCGCGCCCTGGATCTGGATGTCGATGGTCAGCTCCGTGAACCCGCCGCCGACATCATCGTTGACGCGCAGCGTCAGGCGGTAGCTGCCGGCGGTCAGATTGAGCCCCGTGCCGAGCGTGACGAAAAGACCCTGCAGCGGTCCGTCCTGGCTCGCCTCCACCATGATGGGCAGCTTCCACAGACTCTTGAGGTTGCCGACGACCTGGCCATTGGGTGTCGCCACCGTGAGGTCGACCGTCAGGCCGCCGGTGATGGCGCGGCCATCGAAGCGCGTGCGGGCGTTGCGCGGCTCGAAGTACATGTTGATGTGCTCGCCCGGCGCGTAGGTTTGCGTGTCGCGCGCCTTGAACTGGCGGAACCCCGTCGCGCGCCCGTCAGTCAGGCGGAAGTTGTCGGCAGCGATGCCAGGCGCAGTGGCGACCGGCGGCTGGGCCTGCGGCGGGGGAACGGCTGGAGCCTGAGCCTGAGGCGGGGCCGGTCTCGGCTGCGCGGGCGCGGCCTGGGGCG
>JANOJW010000307.1:0-1942 GCA_031418955.1 Hyphomicrobiales bacterium
CTTGCTCATGCAGGCACCATGACCTCGCGCGGGGACGATCAGAAGGTGGGGGCGGGGAAGGCGGGGAACCGCTTACGCTTCATCGCGCGCGGCGGCCAGATCATCGATGCGACGATCGTGTCGGCACCGAAACAGCGCAACACGCGCGAGGAGAACGAGACGGTCAAGTCCGGCAAGACGCCCGCGGACTAGGAGCAACGAGCTTCAGCCCCCCGCGACCCAAGCGTCAGACGGCCGCAGAAGCTGCAAAGTGCGCTATTGTTCGAGGTGCCCTAAATCGCGTCTGACGCAACCTGCGCCCAGGCTTGTTTGTGTGAACGATTTTCGATGGAGAAAGAATTTTTACCTTGCCTTACATCAAAGATAAGGGGGATTTTCCTGGCGGGCGTTCGGCGGTCAGAAATGCAGTAACCGCCAAAATCGCTATCGATGAAACAATCACAGCTTGGTATCCGAACGAATCGGCCAGCACCCAACCGAGCAATGCCCCGCCGCCCATCCCCAATGCCAGGGCAGTGGTGTTCAGGGCCATCACGATTCGCCGTGAACAGGGAGAGCTGCAATTGATGATCTCGACTTGCTGAGCCGATGTGAAAAGCGAGCCCGCGAATCCAGCTCCGGCGAGCAGTCCGATTACGGCTTCGCTGCGTGTTGCGAACAGCATTGCGCTGAATATCAAGACGAGTCCTGCGAAGCTGGCCCAGATCACGAGCCACCCTCCGATCCGATCGCTCAAGTTGCCACCAGTGAGATTACCGATCACGCCGCCCGCGCCAAACGCAAGTAGAGCAATCGGCAGGAGGTCAAGATCGATCCGATAGTGCAGGGTGAGCATGCCGGAAATCGGGCCCATAATCGCTAGCCGGGCTGCGACCTGCCCCACTGTCCTGAGCAGCGCGCGTGCAATTCGGACTCGGTAGAAGCGATCCAAACCGCCGCGCCTGTCTCCGTCAGTGTCGTCGACTCGTCCAACGACATCTGGCACCACTGCGAAGGCTGCAAGCGCAGCGACGGCCAGCGCGCCCATGCAGACACTTGCGGTTCGCCAACCGAACACCAAGCTGGCGTACGCGGAAATTGGTACTCCAATCAGCGGGGCCAAGGTGAGGCCTGCAACGACATAGGAGATCGCTCGCCCCCGGCGCTCGGGCGGAACCAGAGCAGTCGCAATTGCCGGCGCGCTGAAGCTCAAGAGTGCTGCGCCGGTTCCCGATACAGCCCGGAACATCAGCAACGTATTGATGTCGTCTACAGCCGCACCGCAGATCGCTCCGCCGCCGAGCAGTGCTAGTCCTAGGCGTGCCTGGCACTGCAGGCGACCGTTTTGCCAGAGCAAGGCGAGCACTGGCGCCATGAGCGCAGACGACAAAGCATAGGCCGCGACGAGTAGGGCACCAATGCTCGCGGCTTGTCCGAACTCGACCGAAATCGCTGGAGCCAGTCCGAGCACACCGAGTGAGATCGTTCCAGCAGCAAATGAGCCGAGGCTCAACACTGCAATTTGCAAGGTCTCGCGACAGATCATCTGTTCTCCATGGCAAGGCTGCTATCGCAAGCTGGTTGCTGGAAAAGGAACCTAGTGTCCCGATTCTGAAGTTCCTAGCCACCCGTCGTTGCGGCGGCCTGAACATCGAGCGTGCGCTGACAATAGCGCTCCACCGAAGCCAGAATGTTCTGCGGCGGGCTCAGATAAAGTCCGACGATGTCGCGCACTTTTTCGACGAACTGCGGGTCGGTCGAGAGCTTGAACGTTTCGCTGCGATGTGGCTGCAGCGAGAACGCGCGCCAGATGCGGTGCACCGTCGACGTCGAAACACCCGATGCCTTCGCCATGCAGCGCGTGCTCCAGTGCGTGGCGTCAGTGGGCTTCGTTTCGAGTGTCTTGACCACGATCGCTTCGACCCGGTCATCGCCGATCTTGCGCGGCGCGCCGCAACGCGGC
>JANOJW010000308.1:0-6108 GCA_031418955.1 Hyphomicrobiales bacterium
ACCGGCGACGAATCCGATCTTGCCGCCGCCACAGCCGCCGCGCAGTCAGCCGATGCGGTTCCCACAACCACGCAGGCGAGCCGCGCGACACCATCGATGCAGCCAAGGCCCGGCGCGTCGCATCCGGAAATCTTGCCGACGCGGAGCGGCAGGTCATGCTCGAAGGTGCCCTGCTCAGGTCGGTGCAGCTGTCCGGCGCGCTGCAGCGCGTGCTCTCGCACACACTCACCTGGGTGAACGAGCGCGTTCAGTTCGGCCGTCCGATCTCCAAGTTCCAGGCCATCCAGCACTCACTCGCCGTCATGGCGAGCGAGGTGGCCGCCGCCCGCGCCGCCGTCGACATGGCGCTCGAGGCGTCCACCGATACGCCAGACTGGCTGGCGATCGCCATCGCCAAGTCCCGCGCCGGGGAAGCGGCAGGCAAGGTCGCCAACGCATCGCACGCCGCATTTGGCGCCATGGGCTTCACGCGCGAGCACCCGTTGCACTACGGCACGCGCCGCCTGTGGGCTTGGCGCGACGAGTTCGGCAGCGAGGCGGTCTGGCAAGAGCAGATCGGCCGCCATGTCGCCGCCGCGGGGGGTGCGGGTCTCTGGCCGGCACTCACGGCGCGCGGCTGAGGCAATCGGCTCAGCGTTCAGCAAACTTTGTACGCTGAACGCCAGCCAGCAACTTTCGTCGTAGGGCTCGGCTAAGCGCCGAATATCCAATCGCGGGGCCTTGAAATCTGCGCGCCTGTCACCTTCATGCTACTAGCGTGGCGATGCGTCGGTTGACGAACCGATTATTTACTGTCCACAAGTCGAATCAGACGGCATCATCCTGCAATGTGACGGTGGGCGTTGAGCGCTGCGGCGCGTGATGCGCAATAAACTTATCCCCGCGCTCTTGGCGTGAGTTACAATTCGCTCGACCGGGGTTCGGCGCCTGTGGCGCCTTCGTGATCGAAGATCGCCAGCCGTACTCCGCCATGGTTTGGTTCGAGTGTCGATGAGGAGCAAGCAATGCTGGCTTGTTCGTTGGTTGCACAACTGGCAGGACCTTCGACGAGGGGAGCGGAGCGCGCCGTCGCGTCACTCCGGCTCGACCGTCGCGGGCGAAGGACCAGGCGCCGGCGAAGGGCTCGTTGCTGCCGCAACGCCACGCTCGCGCCATCGCGACGTCTCGATCTTCAACTAACCTCACTGCGACAAGCTGGCGTTGAATCAGGGTTCAAGGTGGCCGAAGCCCGCTGGAGGGAAAGCGGAGCCTCGGACGACAAAGCAAACGGCAACTCCACCGCAGGGCGATGACATGACCACACGCTCCGACAGTATCTTCGACATCTACTCGCAGCACTATGACCGCCATAAGCAGACGGTCATCTCGATCAAGGACTACCTCGAGGGCTGCAAGAAGGACCCCTCGACGTACGCGACCGCGTCTGAGCGCATGCTCAAGGCGATCGGCGAACCGCGCATGGTCAATACGGCTGATGATCAGCGTCTCGGCCGCATCTACATGAACCGGACGATCAAGGTCTATCCAGCCTTCGCTGACTTCTACGGCCTCGAAGAGACCATCGAGCGCATCGTCGGCTACTTCCGGCATGCCGCGCAGGGCCTCGAGGAGAGGAAGCAGATCCTCTACCTGCTCGGGCCCGTCGGCGGCGGCAAGTCCACGCTCGCCGAGCGTCTGAAGGACCTGATGGAAGTTCTGCCGATCTATGTGCTCAAGGCTGGCGACGAGATCAGCCCGGTGTTCGAGAGCCCGCTTGGCCTTTTCGACGTCGAGCAGATGGGCTCCGTGCTCGAGGAACGCTACGGCATCCCGCAGCGGATTCTACCGGGCTTCCTGTCGCCCTGGGCTGTGAAACGGCTCGACGAGTTCGGCGGCGACATCTCGAAGTTCAACGTCGTCAAGCTCTACCCCTCCAAGTTGCGCCAGATCTGCGTGGCCAAGACCGAGCCGGGCGACGAAAACAACCAGGACATCTCGGCGTTGGTCGGCAAGATCGACATCCGCAAGCTCGAGCACTTCGGGCAGAACGACGCCGACGCGTATTCCTACTCGGGCGGCCTCAACCGCACGACGCAGGGCATGCTCGAGTTCGTCGAGATGTTCAAGGCGCCGCTGAAGATGCTGCATCCGCTGCTCACGGCAACGCAGGATCGCACCTACGTCGGCACCGAGAACGTCGGCGCGATTCCCTACCAGGGCATCATCGTCGCGCACTCCAACGAGAGCGAGTGGTCGTCCTTCCGCGCCAACCGCACCAACGAGGCCTTCCTCGATCGCATCTGCGTGATCAAGGTGCCCTACTGCCTGCGCGTGCAGGAGGAGCGCAAGATCTACGAGAAGCTGCTCAAGGCGTCCGATCTCGCCAACTCGCCGTGCGCGCCGGGCACGCTCGACATGCTGGCGCAGTTCTCGGTGCTGTCGCGCCTCAAGGAGCACGAGAACTCGGCGCTCTACTCGAAGATGCGCGTGTACGACGGCGAGAGCCTGAAAGACACCGACCCGCAGGCCCGCACCATGCAGGAGTACCGCGACTCGGCTGGCGTCACCGAAGGCATGGACGGCGCTTCGACGCGCTTTGCCTACAAGATCCTGTCGGAGACCTTCAATTACGACAGCCACGAGATCGGCGCCGATCCGGTCCACCTCATGTTCGTGCTCGAGCAGTCGATCAAGCGCGAGCAGATGCCCGAGGAGCAGGAGCAACGCTACCTCGAGTTCATCAAGGAGGAGCTGGCGCCGCGCTACGCCGAGTTCGTCGGCAACGAGATCCAGAAGGCGTATCTGGAGTCCTACAACGACTATGGCCAGAACCTGTTCGATCGCTACGTCGCCTATGCCGACTCGTGGATCGAGGATCACGACTTCAAGGATTCCGATACCGGCCAGCTGATGAGCCGCGAGCTGCTCGATCAGGAGCTGTCCAAGATCGAGAAGCCGGCCGGCATCGCCAACCCGAAGGACTTCCGTTACGAGGTCGTCAAGTTCTCACTCAGGGCGCGTGCCCGCAACGGCGGCAAGAACCCGGATTGGACGAGCTACGAGAAGATCCGAGATGTCATCGAGCGGCGCATGTTCTCTCAGGTCGAGGACCTGCTCCCCGTTATCTCGTTCGGCGCCAAGAAGGACAGCAACGCCGAGCGCAAGCACCAGGACTTCGTCGAGCGCATGGTCAGCCGCGGCTACACCAAGCGCCAGGTCCGCCGCTTGGTCGAGTGGTACATGCGGGTGAAGAAGGCTGGGTAAGCGCGGCCAATCATGGTCGTTCCGAGCGCAAACAGCGTGCCGTGCTCGGGACGGCGCAAAATCGGAGGAGTGAGGTGGACGAACCAGGCGCCCGTGTTTTAGGAAGAATTCCTCGGAGACGGCCGCGTCGGTCTGATTCAGCACCCGAGGTCGAAGCGCCACTCGACCAGAACGTACGGCATTACGCTCTACCAGCCAGAGGAGCAGGCCGTAGGTTCAAGGCCGCACTCGTCGAAGAAATCGTCGAGCTGGTCCTGGTTCGTCTAGCAGAGAAGGATCAGAATCCGGCTGTCGATTCAGCGACTGTTAGGCGGCTTCACACCCAGGCCGATCTGGAAAAAGGTCTAGTTCACTTCCGCAAGATCAAGCCCGGCCTCGGCTACGACTTTTATAGCCAGTATGTGACCATAGATGTGGACACAGGCGAACACGAGTTCGGCCCATCGGCGCTCAGCGCGGTGGCAGCCTTCCGCGCAAAGTTCGGCTTGGAGCACCACACATTCACGTATCATGTGGGCACGACGAATTAGAGATGGGCTGATGCGGGGCTTCCTGAGCGCACCGGAGCGCGACGACTACCGGGCAATTGTTCGAGTAAAAGTTGCTGGACCTGCACACGAGGCAACGATGAACTTGGAGATCGATACCGGCGCTGCACCATCCATCATCATGTCGCAGGGGTGGGCCCGGTATCTAGGCATCGTTGGTCAAGACGGTCATTCAGCGACACTCGCTGACGGCTCGGTGCGGCCCGTGCAGATCGGCTCGGCGAGTATCGAATGGTTGGGTGAGGCAAGGCAGGTGGAGGTCGTTATCTGGGACGATCCCGCCGAAGGGGTTTCCCCCATCCGGTCAAGACGCGGTCGATACCGAGGGACGCCGGATGGCTTAATTGGGCGCAATCTCTTGAAGCTGACGGCGCTGGCGATCGATTTTCCAGCGCACCAAGTCCAGATCGATGTGTCGACCGGAAATGCTTCGAGCTAGATTTACATGACCACAGATATCCTGCGCCGCACCGACATGACGGTCGAGAAGTTCCTGCAATGGAACCTCTCGCAGGACGAGCGCTATGAGCTTGTCGACGGCGTCTCGGTGCCGCTGCGTAGCATGGCGGGAGCACGGGGTGAGCACGACGCCGTTGTGGTCAATCTGATTGTCGCGCTCGGCAACCAGCTCGAAGGCACACCTTCCCGCCCGGCAACTGCTGACACCGCGCTTCGCACCAAGATCAAGAGAGTGCGTCGCCCAGATGTTGCAATTGAATGTGCGCCGGTCGAGCGAGGTTCACTCGAGGCCCGCAATCCGGTCGCCGTCTTCGAGATCCTGTCGCCAACAACATGTCAGCTCGATCATAGCGAGAAGCTGCACGAGTATCTGCGACACCCATCCCTGACAACGATTGTGCACATAGACCCGGGAATCATGGACGTGATGGTCTATGCTCGCGGATCGGACGGCTCATGGGATATGACGCGGCTTGATAAACCTGATGACACCGTCCGTGTTGCGGGAACATCCGCGGCCGTTTTGCTTGCCACCCTGTATCGCGGTGTACCGCTCACTATCCCACCGGCGGACAAGGATCTAGACGATGAACATCGTTGACCGCCGCCTCAATCCGAAATCCAAGTCGCTCGGCAACCGGCAGCGCTTCGTGCGGCGCGCCAAGGCCGACATCCGCGAGGCCGTCCGGGACGCGCTGAAAAAGCGCAAGGTCTCCGAGGTCGAGGGCTCGGAGAAGATCACCATCCGCTCGCGCAGCGTGCGTGAGCCGTCGTTCCAGCACAGCCGCGACGGGGGCAACCGCGACTTCGTGCTGCCCGGCAATAAGGAGTACAAGGTCGGCGACCAGATCCCCAAGCCGCAAGGTGGCGGGGGAGGCGGGGGTGGCGGCGGCAAGGCGAGCCCGGACGGCGAGGGCTCCGACGACTTCGTGTTCACGCTCTCGAAGGACGAGTTCCTCGACGTGTTTTTCGAGGACCTGAAGCTGCCGAACCTGGTCAAAACCAAGATCAAGGACATGCGCGCGCCCGAGCCGCAGCGCGCCGGCTTTACGACCGACGGCCCGCCCGCGAAGATGAACCGCGTCCGCACCATGCGCCGCTCGCTCGCGCGCCGCATCGCGCTGAAGCGGCCGAAGACCGAGGAACTCGCGCGCATCGAGGAGGAGATCGAGCGGGCCAAGGCCGAGGTGCCGCGCGACGATATCCGGATCGCCGAGTTGGAGGCCCGCCTCGCCCGTCTCGTGCGGCTGCGCAAAACCATCGCCTACGTCGATCCGATCGACCTGCAGTACAACCGCTTCGACCGGGTTCCGAAGCCCGCCACCCAGGCCGTCATGTTCTGCATGATGGACGCCTCGGCCTCGATGACCGAGGCACTCAAGGATCTCGCCAAGCGATTCTTCATGCTGCTGCACGTGTTCTTGTCGCGACACTATCGCGAGGTCGACATCGTGTTCATTCGCCACACCTCGACCGCCGCCGAGGTCGACGAGGAGACGTTCTTCCGCGGCGTCGAGACCGGCGGCACGGTGATATCCACCGCGCTCGAGGTGATGGACCAGATCGTGCGGGATCGCTACGACCCGAAGGACTGGAACATCTACGCAGCCCAGGCCTCCGACGGCGACAACATCCCCGACGACATGGGCCGCTGCATCGAGCTCGTCGAGGACCACCTGCTGCCAGCCTCCCAGTACTTTGCCTACATCGAGGTGTCCGAGCGCGCGGGCCCGGGTGAGACCATCGTGTGGCACTCCTACAAGGAGCTTGCTGATCGCAACGCCCACTTCGCCATGCGGCG
This sequence comes from Hyphomicrobiales bacterium, assembly GCA_031418955.1. Classification (GTDB taxonomy): domain Bacteria; phylum Pseudomonadota; class Alphaproteobacteria; order Rhizobiales; family Hyphomicrobiaceae. The sequence goes on from JANOJW010000308.1 coordinate 6,052, forward strand.
CGTGACCAACCCGGGCGAGATCTTCCCCGTCTTCCACGAGCTCTTTTCCAGCTCGAC
>JANOJW010000309.1:0-3638 GCA_031418955.1 Hyphomicrobiales bacterium
CCACTTGCTCAGTTGACGCCCGTTGCCGCCCCTCACCCCAACCCTCTCCCCGTCGTGCTGAAAGCACGCCTCCGGCATGACGCAAGTGCAGGGCAGTGGGGAGAGGGGGTAGCCGTGCCCAAGCTCGGTGATCATTTGAGCCCCTTGTCCTTCGGGTGCACGGCCGTCGGGCCGAGCTTGACGCCCTTGTCCTTGAGCGACTTCGCCACCTCGGGCGGCATGTAGTTCTCGTCGTGCTTGGCGAGCACGCTGTCGGCGCGGAAGCGGCCGTCGGCTTCGAGGCGGCCTTCTGTCACTACGCCCTGGCCCTCACGGAACAGATCGGGCAAGACGCCGCGATAGAGCACGGCGACCGTCTCCAGCGTGTCGGTCACCGCGAACTCGACGTCGAGGCCCTGGCCGCGCTTCACAGTGCCGTCCTTGACGAGACCGCCGAGGCGGAAGCGCTGGCCAGTCTTGAGCGTTTCGGCCTTGCTCTGCGCGACGACGTCGCTCGGCGTGCGGAAATAGGTGATCGACGAGGACAGCGCATAGAGCACGAGGCCGAGCGCTACCCCTAAAGTGCCTACGGCTGTGACGATGAAGGTGGCGCGGCGCTGCTTGCGGGTCATGATTCGAGCCCCAGCGCTTTGGCCAAATCCTTGAGCGCCGACAGCGACTGTGGCTCGCTCGTGAAATAGCCCCGCGCCCGGCCGAGCGCGGCGACGGCGTCGGGCTTGCGTCCCATCACGACGTAGGCGCGGATCAAGCGCTGCCAGCCGGCGAGATCGCGACCGTCCTTGTCGAGGCGCGCGGACAGGCCCTGCACCATGTCGTCGATCATGCGCTGGCGGTCGGCGGCCGAGAGCTTGTCGGCAGCCGCCATGTCCTCCGCACTTGGCCCGCGGGCCACGTCGGGGACTTTCGCCACATTGTCGCGCGCGGCCGGTGCAAGCGTCGAAAGCTTCGGCAGATCCGGGGGTACGCCGAGCTTGGCTGCGACGTCCGCCGCGCGCTCCTCGACGAGCTGACGCCATGTCGCGTGCGGATCGCCGTCACGCAGCAGGCCGCGATACGCCTCCAGCGCCTCCTTGAGCCTTCCGTCCTGCTCCTTGGCGAGCGCGAGCCAGAATTTCGGCTCGGGGCGCACGGGTTCCAGACTGGCGAGCTTCTCGTAAGCGGCGCGCGCGGCTTCCGTGACGATGCCGTCGGCGGCGAGAACGGTCGATTCGGCGAGCCCTGCGACGCGCTGCGAGGACTCGCCTTTCAAGCGAATGGCGCGCGCGAAGGCGTCGGCGGCTTCCAGATAGCGGCCCATGCGCAGATAGACCGGCGCGATCACGTCCCAGCCCTCGGCGTCTTCGGGGTGCGACTTCAGGCGCTGCTCGACTGCGGCGACGAGGCGATCGATCTCGGCGTTGCCAGTCGGCGCCGGCTGCGTGCGCGAGGCGATCGGCTGGCCGGGCGCGGCCGGCGATCCGAACAGCCCGTAGAGCGAGAGGGCGACGAGCGGGAGGAGGGCGAGCAGCACCATCGCCAGCGTGCGGGGATCGAGCCTCGTGCCGAGCGCTGTTGCATGCCGCGCGGCCTGATCCTCGGCGCCGATCAGGCGTCGGGCAATCTCGGCGCGTGCTGTCAGTGCCTCGCTCGGCGTGATGAGCCCGCGCTCGCGATCGGCGTCGATCTCGGTGAGCTGGTCGCGGTAGATGGCGCCGTCGTGCGAGGTGGCCGCGTCCGCCGTGGCCACATCCGCCGGCGACGGCCGCAGCAGCGGGTGCAGCAAGGCTGCCATCACCGCCGCCGTCAGCACCGCGAATCCGACCCAGAGCAGCATCACGTGTCCTAAAACTTCGCTGTCGCATCAATATGGGGGCCACCCGAGCGATACAAGATACGAACGCCGCGGCAGGTTATCCTGCCGCGGCGCAAAGTTCCCGCAAATGGCCCCGTCGATCACGAGACGTTGCGCCACGTCCCGTCCGGGTTGCGGCAGGCGGTGCCCTGCATGATCTGCGGGCGGCCGTCGATGAATACCTTGTGCGTATAGTCGCGGCAGTCGGTGGGACCGCGGCGGTAGGGCGCCATCGGGGTGACCTCGCCGTAGCGGCCATTGTCGGGGTTGCGCCAAGTGACCGGCGCTCCCGACGAGCCCCGCTCGAGGGCGTCCATCTCGGCGCGCTCCGCCAGCACACGGTCGGTGCGGTCCATGCCGCGCCCGATCTCGCTGCCGACGATGCCGCCGATCACCGCGCCGACAATCGTGGTAGCGCCGCGGGCATTGCCACGGCCGACCGAGTTGCCGAGCAAACCGCCGGCGACGGCGCCGACCACGGTGCCTTGGTCCTGCTTGGTCTCGCAGCCAGCGAGCGGCAGTGCCAAGCCAATCGCAACGACGGCCAAGATCTTCGTATTGCGCATGTTTTCTGCCTGTGCGTTCGAAAGCTTCCCCCGGCCCGCCGCGGTTTGCCGATCCGGCGTCCGGCTCCGGTGCAACGCATGCTCCTGATCACCGATCACACCCGGGTATCGGCGCGAACTTCGGCAAAAGTACGACCTGTCCACAGGTGTCCACAGGTCCAATCGGCAAATTCCCGGGGGATAAATTCGGGGCGGCCGAAGGCCTGAAATTGAGGCTTTCCGCTTGCCAGGCCGGGCTCCTAGCCGTAGTGAACTTTGTACTTGTCCCCGCGGCTTACCATGCCCGGCGACAGTGCGTGACCAAGGGGCCGGGGTTGACCATAATGCCAGTCGTCACGCGGGTGTCCGCGTGATGGTCACCAGGAGCCAAGACCCCAATGCCCGTCGATCTCATGTTCATCATCGCCACGCTGGCCTTCGCCTGGGGCCTCAGCCTTGCCACCTACCGCCTGTTCGCCGTCTACAACGGCTGGCCGATGGGCGAGTGGCAGGCGCACCGGCCCGGCCTGCCGATCGCCATCGGCCTGTTCTCGGTGCTGTTCGCCTTGCTGTTCGCGTTCGCTCGCGGCGGAACCACGTTTCTGATCGTGCCGCTGCTGGGCGTGCTGTGCGCGCTCGCCTGGACGGCGATCACACGCATCGGCGCCCAGAGCGCGCTGCTGCTTGCCCCGGTTGCCGTTATGGCCCTTCTGCTGATGTGGATCGCCGCCGCCAGCTCCGGCAGTTCATCGGCCGCCGCGACCCCACCCGCCTATGCGGGTTCCGGACCGGTCCCAGCGCCGTCCGCCCCCACCTATTCGGCCCCCGCGGCTGCCCCCTGGCTGCCGCCGTCGCAATTCGAGCGATCGATCGGGGATCGCGCCCCCGTCGTGCTGCCACCGCTGGTCGAGCCCGCCCGCGGCATTCCGACGGATCGACAGCCCTTCCTGCTTCCGCCACCAAACCAGCCACCCGTACCCCAGCGCTGACGCGCGCCAACGGAGCCGTTCGTCATGGCCGTCCGCCGCCTGCATCCCGACCAGCCCGCGAGCTTCGCTTTCACGCCCGCCAACCTCGACTGGGCCAAGGCCAAGATCACGGAGTATCCGCCGGGCAAGCAGGCGTCCGCCGTGATCCCCGTGCTGTGGCGCGCGCAGGAGCAGGAGGGCTGGTGCACCGAGCCCGCCATGCGCGCGGTCGCCGAGCTGCTCGGCATGGCCAACATCCGCGTTTACGAGATCGCGACCTTCTACACGATGTTC
>JANOJW010000310.1:0-13836 GCA_031418955.1 Hyphomicrobiales bacterium
AGCGGCGTTCATCGGTGTCGAAGAAGCGGCAGATCATGCCGAAGTGGTCGTCGGCCTTGCGGCGCAGCACGTACTTCCGCCCGTGCGCCTCTTTTGTGAACTTCGCCTTGGCCTCATCGAACGAGAGGTCGTGGTGCCGGGCGAGACGCTCGACGTCGCGCTTGTCGAGCCCGATCAGCGGATACGAGCAGCAATAGCCCGGGCACTTTGCACAATTGTAGGCGGCCATGGACGTCTCTCACTCAGCGGGAACGCGCATTGACGGGCGATGACATCGAGCCGATGTCCGTGTCGAGCGGCTTTGGCATGGCTTCAAGGTCCGTCTGCGCGTCATGACTGCTGGCGAGAGTGCGGCTCGCGAGTGTTCGCTTGATCGAGGCCCCTTGCGCCCTCTACGGTGGCGTCTGACACCGATCACGCGCAACGCTTGCTCAGGACCAAACGCATGTCACTCTTCGATCTCAAAGGCAAGGTGGCGCTCGTCACCGGCGGCAACGGCGGCATCGGCCTCGGCATGGCGAAGGGCTTTGCGGCAGCCGGCGCCAACATCGTCGTGGCGGGCCGGCAGGCGGAGAAATCGAAGGCTGCGGCAGCCGAGCTCGCCAAGCTCGGCGTCAAGACGGCGGTGGTCTCCGTCAACGTGCAGGACGACGCCTCGTGCAAGGCCATGGTCGTGGAGACGGTGCGCCAGATGGGCCGCCTCGACATCCTCGTCAACAACGCCGGCATCAACATCAGGAAGCAGCCCGAGGCCTTCTCGCCGGCTGAGTGGCGCGAGGTGCTGTCGATCAATCTCGACGGCGCGTTCTTCTGCTCGCAGGCGGCCTACCCCGAGATGAAGAAGGCGGGCGGCGGCAAGATCATCAACATCGGATCGATGATGTCGATCTTCGGCGCGCCTTACACCACGGCCTATGCGGCCTCCAAGGGCGGCATCGTGCAGATGACGCGCGCGCTCGCCACCGCCTGGGCCAAGGACAACATCCAGGTCAACGCCATCCTGCCCGGCTGGATCGATACCGAACTCACACAGAAGGCCCGCGAGCAGGTCGACGGCCTGCATCAGAACGTGTTGAAGCGCACGCCAGCCGGCCGCTGGGGCGAGGCCAGCGACTTCAACGGCATCGCGATGTTCCTAGGGTCCAAGGCGTCGGATTTCGTCACCGGCACGGCGATCCCGGTCGATGGCGGCTTCTCGATCCAGGGCTGAGGAACGACCCGCGAGAACGCAAGAACAGTACATGGCAGCAACGAGGAGTAAGCGAAGATGTCCTACATCGGCATGACCTGCGAGATGGTGACGATCAAAGGTGAGGGCGGCACGCCGATCCAGGCCTACACGGCCAAGCCCGCCGGCAAGGGGCCGTTCCCGGGTGTGGTGCTCGTGCATCATCTCCCCGGTTGGAGCGAGTATTACATCGGCGAAACGCGAAAACTCGCCCACTACGGCTACATGGCGATCTGCGCCAACCTCTACGAGCGCGCCGGCCAGGGCCATCCCGACGACGTCGCCGCCAAGGTTCGCGCCGACGGCGGCATCCCCGACGCGCAGATGGTGGGCGACACGGCGGCAGCCGTCCAGTGGATGCGCGCGCAACCCGGCCACAACGGCAAGGTCGCGGTGATGGGCTCATGCTCGGGCGGGCGCCACGCCTTCATTTACGCCTGCACGAAGACCGACGTCGACGCCTGCATCGACCTGTGGGGCGGCCGCGTCGTGATGGGCAAGGAGGAGCTCAACGCCAAGACGCCGGTGTCGCCGATCGAGATGACGCCGAAGCTCTCTTGCCCGCTGCTCGGCATCTTCGGCAACGACGACCGCGCCCCGTCGCCTGAGCAGGTCAACCAGCATGAAGAGGCCTTGAAGAAAGCCGGCAAGACGTACGAGTTCCATCGCTACGACGGCGCCGGCCATGGCATCTGGTATCACCACCGGCCGCTGTTTCGCCTCGAGCAGGCGACCGACAGCTGGGGCAAGACAATGGCGTTCCTGCGCAAGCATGTCGGTTGAGGGGCAGCACATCATGTGCACATCGATCGTCGAGATCGCGGCAGCCGAAGGCATGGCGAAGGGGCGGGACGACTGGTTCCCGCTCACGCACGCCGTCGTTGCCTACGATCACGCGCGGCACGCGCTCCTGGGCGACGTGATCACGCTCGACTTCTTCCACCAGGATCTGCCGCCGAGTTCACGCTCGGCGGTGGAGCTCACTCTGGACTCGGCGAAGCACCTGCAGGCGGCTCTATCCCGCGCCATCGCCGCGGCCGAGTTCGAGGAAGCGGAGGTGCGCGGCCAGACCGAGCCGCCCGTGCGGCGGCGCATGACGCCGGTGCTCGAGCCGGTGTGAGTACGTAGGACGGAGCGAGCGGGCCGGTAAAGTGCGGTGAGGCACGGGCATTGAGCCCCGCGACGTCCGACGGCGACGCCGTCGGGTGAGCTACAGGTCGAACTCGGACTGGTCGTCCCGCTCCTCCCGTGCCGCAGTCTTGAAGCCGCGCTCCGTCAGCGGGACGTCGGGCTTCTTGCCGGCGAACAACTCTTCGATGGTAAAGATCTGGATTTTCGGCACTTTCTTGCCCATGCCGGTATCGTAGAGGCCGGCGGCAGCTGCCTCCTTCTTCATCGGCTCGGTGTGGGATTCGAGCGAGATGTAGACGCCGATCTTCGCGCGCTCGCGATCGACGACCGCGATCAGCTCGCGGATGTCCTTGACGCCGACGCCGCCGCCCTTGACCGAGACGATGGCCTTTTCCGTCGTCTTTGCGCCCGTGCGAAAGAAGATGTGGCCGTCGATGCCGCCGTCCGCGCCTTTCTTCTTGCCGCCGAAGGGGAGGGCATCGACCATCGACACCGCCCACCACTGGAACTGATACTTGTCGCGGTTGGACAGGTCACGGGCGCCGTCGAGATCCTTCGGCGCGCCATGGACGTCGAACTTGATGCCGGGAAACGCGTCCTTGAGGCGCTTCTCGATCAGCGAGATGGACAGATGCGTGATGTCGATGCCGATCCACGGCCGGCCGAGCTTTTCGGCAGCATGCACGGTCGTGCCGCAACCGCAGAAGGGATCGAGCACGACGTCGCCGGGGTTGGACGAGGCGGCGATGATCCGTTCGAGCAGAGCAACGGGCTTTTGCGTGGGATAGCCGAGAGACTCCGTTCCTGCGGCCTGCAGAATATCCGTCCAGCAATTCGTTACCGTCCGGCCTTTCGAGTCAGCAAGGTACTTTTTGTACTGTGGCACCGCTCCGGGCTTCAATTGAACAACAAGGCCACTTTCATATGCAGCTTGCATGCGCGGCCTCGACCAACGCCAAACGCGAGTGACGCCAAGACACTCGTATGTTAAATTCGGTCGATTATCGTTCGGATTGAGCAACGGCAGCAATCTGTAGACTCCGTTGTCATCGCGGTGACGATACGCCTTTTCCACATATTCTGGATCGTGCTCCTCATAGATCATATTGAATACAACCGCAGAGCTTTTAGCATAACGCAAGATTGTATCCGTACACGTAGGAAAATTTACTGTTCCAAGACTTTTCGGATTAGACCGCTTCCAGATAAGCTCATTTCGATACCCATCTGAGCCAAACACCGCATCCATCAGGATCTTGAGATAGTGGCTCGCGGTCGGGTCGCAGTGCAGGTAGATCGAGCCGGTCGGCTTCAGCACGCGGTGCAGCTCGATCATCCGGACGGCCATGTGCGTGAGATACGCCATCATGTCGTTGTCGCGCAGGAACGAGCGCATGGCCCGCAGCATCTCCGCGACATCCGGGTTCGGCCCGGCCATCACCTCGTCGAAAGCCTTCTCCGCCTGATTGTTCCAGTGCCAGGTGTCCTCGAACGCTTCGATCTGCGCCTGGCTCGCATCGCCCGAGGGGCCGCGGAACAGCACGTTGTAGGTGGCGTTCGAATTGAACGGCGGGTCGAGGTAGATCAGGTCGACGCTCTCCGACCTGATGTGCTCGCGCAGCACGTCGAGATTGTCGCCGTAGTACAGATGATTGGCCATTCCACACTACCGCCGATGGAAAAGTTTCGCGGACGCACAATCGCGGCTTGACCGCTGGAACGCAAGCAGTACATCGTGTTGTCGAACCGGAGGCGACTCGTGCGGGTCAAGTCTTACAAAGAAGCTGTGCGTTTGGCGCGCTGCGCTGGCGAGGACGCCGCCACCCGGCGCATGCGCAAGGCTGGCCGCAAGGCGTGGTCGCCGGACGATCACGCCCACGCCGCGAGCGTCACACAGGGCATCCTGACCGACCTCGGTTTCGACATTGCCGGCTGGATCGCCACATCGGGCGTACCGAGCAATTATCCTGGTCCACCGGCCGGTCGCGGCGGGCGGCGGCGGGCATCGGCAAAGGCGCCGGTGCAACTGAGCTTCGAATTCGCCTGAGCCGCGGGCCGTTAGGCGAGTGCCACCTGCGGCACTCATATCTGCGAATAGCCCGTGCCCTTGTTCACCACGCCGCGGCCGGTGGGGTTTTCGATGAGCCCATACTCACCCAGGATCTGCTGGCTGTAGGTCACGCGCCCATTGATCTTTGCCGCGGGCTCGGAGGCGAGCAGCAGGGCTGAGCGCGCCATGTAGGAGATCGGCTCGCCGCGCGGATCGTCCATGCCGTCCATCAGCTTGTGATAGACGGTGCCGGGCGTCGCCACCGTCTGCGATGGCGATACGGCGGTGACGGCAATATTCTTCCCCTCGAGCTCCTGGGCGAGGCCTTGGGTAAACCGCTCGAGTGCGGCCTTGGTGGCGCCGTACATGGTGCCCCCGGTCGCCGGCCGCGCGTCCTTGAACGGCGTGCGCCCGGGCCCGATCGCGGAGCCCGACGAGATATTGACGATCGCGCCACGGCCGAGCTTCAGCATGCCGGGCAGCACCGCCTGCGCCATCATGAAGGGGCCGTGCACGTTGACCGCGAACGACTTCGCCCAGTGCTTGGGATTGAACTCGGCGATCGACTTGTAATAGGTCAGCGCCGCGTTGTTGACGAGGACGTCGGGCGGCCCGAAGGCGTCCTCCGCCGCCTTGACGAGGCGCACGCAGTCCTCGTGGCTCGATACGTCGGCAGCAACCGCCACCGCCTGTCCGCCGGCCGCCTTGATCTGCGCCACTGTGCCGTTGAGCGAGCCGGTCAGCAGCCTGTGATCGCCCTCGTTGAGCGTCCGCGCGGCGCACACGACGCGGGCGCCCTGGGAAGCGAACAGCTTGGCGATCTCCTCGCCGATGCCGCGGCTCGCGCCGGTGACGATGGCCGTGCGCCCGTCGAGCTTGCCCATGTGGTATCTCCCAATTGCGTTTGTGGTCCTGAGCCGATCGCGCCACTGTCGCACGCGCCCGCGGCGGCCGGTCAAGCATCGCACCGCTTTTTTCTCGCCGCAGCCGGGGCAAGAGGATAGGCTCGCTGAACTAGAATTCCTCGGGTCAAATCATGTGCGTACGCGGCGGCAGTCAGGCGTCGGTCCAATCGGCCTCATCCAGTCGGCTGCGACCGCGGGGCGTGTCGCGCTCGATCCTGCGAGCCTCACCGACGGCGTCAATATGGCGAGCGCGTCGGCCCGGACCGCATGGCTGCTCTCGCTGGCGGTGATGGCGTGGCTGTTCATCGCGATCGCGGGTGTCTCGCACAAGGACCTGCTGCTGGGCGGTGGCGTCGCACTGCCGCTGCTGCAGGTCGAGATCGACATCCGCCGGCTCTTTATATTTGCGCCGATCGTGCTGCTGTTCCTGCAGTTCGGCCTGCTGATGCTGCACGCGCATCTCGCCCACAAGCTCGTCGAGCTCGATGCGGCGCTCCGCGTCGAGGAGGACTGGGGCCCGCGCGATCATCCGTTGCGGCTCGAACTCGACAGTCATTTCCTCACCCAGATCCTGTCTGGACCCGACCGGCCCGATTGGCTGCGACGGCTGCAGCACATCATGAGCTGGCTGTCGTTTGTGTTCTTTCCGGTGCTGCTGCTGCTCGTCATTCTGGCCGTCTTTCTGCCGGCGCGGGACCTGTTGCTGTCCTGGGTGCATCGCGGCGCGCTGGTCGGCTACATCGGGCTGATCACCCTGGTTGGCGTCTACATCATGCGCCCCGTGCAGGACTGGAGGCAGGCACTGGCCTGGGTATCGGACCATCGGCCCGTCAGCGTGTTCGCGACGGCGGCGCTGTTTGCGGTGGCGTTGATTTATGCCTTTGCCGTCGCCACCAATCGCGACGGGATCCTGGATCGCCGGCTCGGCTGGATCATGGACAATATCGAACGCTATCCGTTCGTCGGCTCGGGCCTGCGGCCGTCGCGGGCGCTGAGCTTGCGCGGGGCCGACCTCACGCGCGGCGCGAAGGATCAGTCCGAGCAGGCGATCGATCTGCGCGACCGCGACCTGCGGTATGCAGATTTCGCCGGCGCGGTGCTGCGCCGGGCCCAGTTCTCGGGCAGCCAGCTCGACGGCGCGCGCTTCACGGGCGCGGACCTGCGCGAGGCGCGGTTCGGCTGCCGGACCGAGTTCGAGCGCATGACGCGACAATCCTCCGACGCCTGCGTGTCGCTGCGGCATGCCGATTTCACCGGCGCGGATCTGCGCGGTGCGGTGTTCGAATTCGCCGACCTCGAGGAGGCGACGCTGTCGGTCGACAAGCTCGCCGAGGCCGACGTCCGCCGCTCGAGCCTCGTTGGTATCACGCTCTACGGCGCGGTTTCGGAGGCAGGCGAGGGATCGCGGGAGCCGGCGCGCGTGAACCTCGCCGGCTCGCGTCTCGACCGCGCCAACCTCGCCCTCATCGATCTCAGGCGCGCGAACTTTCGCGAGGCCCGCCTCGTCGGCGCCAACCTCGCCTCGGCCCGCCTCAACGACGCGGATCTCTCCGGCGCGAACCTTGCGGGCGCGGACCTGACCGGGGCGGACTTGCGGGGCGCCAATTTGAGCGGCGCCGACCTGTCGGGGGCCAAGCTGCACGACGCTCTGCTCGATGGCGCCCGCATCACCGATGCGCAGCGGCGCTCGGCGCTGATCGAGCCCGTTGGCGAACCCGCCGCCGAGCCGCCCACACTGCCAGGTGCGATTTCATCCACCCCTTGATCATACGTGGGCAGCGTGCCGTCCCAGGCTATCCACCTGTTGCCGGCGGGCAACCATCGATCTGGGGTTCGCGTTTTCCCGGCCTTACTTTATCCGCTATCGTCAGGCTGTTGCAGGCTCGGGATAGGACTGGGAGGCGGTCCCGTATGAGTGATCAAATGCGTGACGCGGGCGTCGATGGTGAGACCCCCGTCAACCCGTATAGTCTGTTGCAGGCCGTCAACGACTCGAGCGACACCTCCCATACCGCCTGGCTGATCCTGATCGGCATCATGAGCTACCTGCTCGTGGCGGTGGCCGGCGTCACCCACAAGGATCTGTTGCTGTCGAGCGACATCCAGTTGCCGGTCCTGCAGGTGAGGATCGACCTCACCCGCTTCTTCCTGTTCGCGCCATTTCTGCTGATGCTGTTCCATCTGGGCGTCGTCTCGCAGCTCGTCATGGTGGCGCGCAAGACGCTCGAATTCGACCGCGCATTGCGCATGCTCGAGGTCTCCGACAAGCGCACGCACCCGCTGCGGCTCGAATTGCACAATTTCTTCTTCGTGCAGGCAATCGCGGGGCCAGAGCGCAGCCGCATCATGAGCGCCTTCCTGCACGGCATGTCGTGGCTGACGCTGGTCATCATCCCGGTCGTGCTGCTGCTCTACATCCAGGTGGCGTTCCTGCCCTACCACGACATCGCCATCACCTGGACGCATCGCATTGCGCTCGGCGCCGACATTGCGCTGCTGATCCTGATCGGCATCTTCCTCACCCGCCCCGAGCAGAACTTCTTCCAGGCGTTCGCCCGCACGACGCGCGAGCATCCCGTAACCTTCGGTCTCACCACCGCGGTGCTGATCGTCGTCTCGGTGTTCTCGTTCTTCGTCGCGACCATTCCCGGCGAAAGCCTCGACCGCTGGAGCCGCTCGCTGCCCGGCGGCGCGCGGACCGCCTTCCAGGGCGAGCGCACGGCCTATGGCTTCGTCATGCCGTTCCTCGGGCAACGGGCGGACGGCACGCTGTTTGGCGTGTTCGAGCGCAATCTCAATGTCACCGATCTCGACCTCGTCGCCGACAAGGACTTCGCGGCCGGCGATACGAGCCTCAACTTGCGCGGGCGCGACCTGCGCTACGCCAAACTCGACCGCACCGATCTGCATCGCGCCGACCTCACCGGCGCCGACCTCGACGGGGCGAGCCTGGTTGCAGCCGATCTGCGCGGCATCCTCCTGCAGTGCGCCGATATCGACGAGTTCATCCGCGCGGCCGACCGGCAGGCCGCCCGCGAGACCGCGCGCTGTCCGAACGCGCGCCGGGCCAACTTCACGCGGGCCAAGCTCAAGGACGCCCGCTTCGGAGGCGCCGATCTGCGCGGGGCGATCTTCGAGGACGCCGACCTGGAGGCCGCCGATCTCAACCAAGCCGTGATGACTGGCGTGACGTTTTATAACGCGCAGATGCAGCGCGCGGTGTTGACCGGCGGCGTCTCCCTCGAGGGCGCCAACTTCGGCGGCGCCGCGCTGCAAGGCGCTGACCTCACCGGCGCTCGCCTCTATGGCGCCGACTTCTCGAGCGCCAGCTTGCAGGGCGCCGTGCTGGCGCATGCCTATCTGCAGGGCGCGAAGCTGCGCTACGCCGACCTGGAGGCTGCCGACCTCTACAAGGCGAAGTTGCAGGGCGCGAGCCTGATGGGATCCCGGATCAAGGGCGCGACGTTCCGCGAGGCGACGATCTGGATGACGGCGCCGCCCGAGCGCGATGGCCAGCAGTTGACCGATCTCGCGGATCTGGCCGTGCGAGCGCCCGAGGAAGGCGACATCGTCGACATGACGCGCGTGATCGAGGGCATTGCCGACGAGCGGGTGCGCGGGCCCGTCAAGGACGCGCTGGCGCCGCTGATGGGACCCGATGCGCGCCGCGCCTGGGGCGGCGGCAATCCCGAGCAGCAGGCGTGGGCGTCGATGGGACAGGCGAGCACGGCTGGTATGGCTGACGCCTACAAGCAGCGTCTCACCGACTATCTCGTGCAGTTGGCCTGCAAGGGCCGCTGGTCGAACGGGGCGGTTGCGACCGGCATCGCGCGCCGGGCCCGGGGCCCCGAGTTCCGCGGCGATCTCGCGGGCCTCTATGATCGCCTGAGCGCGGACAATTGCGCCGCCTCCAAGACGATGGGCCAGCGCGCGCTGAAGGCGTTGCAGACCGCAGTCGACGAGGCCAAGGCGAATTGAGCGTTACGTGTTACGTCGTCGCCGTTGACGTCATCTCGTCGTGCCGCGGCAACGCTGCTATCGTTGCGCAATAGCCGCCACCCAAGTCGTCGCCACGCCGGGAGGATCCCATGCTGCCGCGCATCGTGTTGTTTGGTCTGCAGATCGTCGTTGCCTGGTATTGCGCGGACTGGATCGTCGTGCCGCTGGTGCGGACGCTCGGCGTCGGGCGCGAGTATGTCCTGTTCCTCTATGCGGCGGTGTTCGCGCTGATCGTCTGGCTCGTCGGCCTCGCGGGCGGTGGCGTACTGAAGGCGGTGTCTGCGCCATCGGGCGGCACGTTCGTCACCGCGCTGGTGCTCGCGCTCGCGGCCGCCGCCGCCGTGGTCTTTTTTGGCAGTTCGATCGATGCGATCATTCCGCAACTGAGTGGCGTCCGTAACACCGTCTACCCGCTCGCGGGCGCGATGATCGGCTATCTGCTGAAGCGCTGAACCTGCCGCTGAACAGGAAAGAGGCGCCGATCCTTAAGATCGGCGCCTCTTTGATCCATGTTAGCCCGCCGCATCGGCCGGCTTCGCGAGGATCACTAGACCGTTTGAGGCACGAGGCCTCAGAGCATGCCCAGCACGACCGCTGCGAGGAAGGCGAAAGACATGATTGCGGCAACCACGTTCAAGCCGATTCTCAGTTCCATCGTTCCTCCTTACCGGTTTCCCGGTCAGAGTGTGATGCCAGTTACCCGGCAGGTAGAGTGTGACGCGGATTCGCGCCTATGAACAAACATTAAGGGAGTGTCAGCGGTCCTGCCAAGCGAATTTAGTGCTGCACCGCAATAAATCCATGACCTCGGTGAACAACTGCGCGAACTCCCGAAGAAGAACGTGCCGTGACACAGTGTTACATCTGTGCAACCAGGCTCAGTTGCCTCAGGTAAAACAAGTATATATGAAGTTAATGTCTTGATGATTGAAGGGTGTTGCGCCAATTTTTGGACGATTGTTGTGGTCTCCGAGCAAATTTGACGAGATTGCGACTGGATTTGCCATGAGTCGGCGCTGCTGAGTTGCTGTGTGCTGTGGGTAATCGGACACAATCTCGCCACGCCCAGCTCGGCTCGCGGCCAGAAGGCCGCGTTCTCGAAAGCGCCGCGCCGATGTCCTAATCGATTGGCGACTGGAAAACTTTTGAGGACCAGATGCCTCCATTCAAAGCCTTCGTGCTGACCAAGGGCGAAACCGTGCCGCTGATCGCCTGGCGCGATGTGGCGGAGAGTGAGCTGATGGAGGGCGACGTCACCGTCCGCGTCAGCCACTCGACCGTCAATTACAAGGATGGCCTGGCGCTGACCGGCAAGGCGCCCGTCGTACGGCGCTGGCCGATGATCCCGGGCATCGACTTCGCCGGCGATGTCGTGCAATCGAGCCATCCGGGCTTCAAGATCGGCGACGGCGTGATCCTGAACGGCTGGGGCCTCGGCGAGACCCATCTGGGCGGATATTCCCAGGTCGCACGCGTCAAGGGCGATTGGCTGGTGAAGCGGCCGCAGGCATTTACTGCAGCCCAGGCCATGGCGATTGGGACGGCAGGCTATACGGCCATGCTCGCCGTCCTTGCGCTGGAGCGCAATGGCGTTAGCCCGGCGAAAGGCCCCGTCGTCGTGACCGGCGCAGCCGGCGGCGTCGGCAGCGTCGCGGTGGCGCTGCTCTCGAAACTCGGCTTCGATGTCGTCGCCTCGACCGGCCGACCCGAGGAAGGCGCATATCTCGAGCGGCTCGGCGCCAAGGAGATCATCGCCCGCGCCGAACTCTCCGGCCCCGCCCGCCCGATCGCCAAGGAGCGGTGGATCGGCGGCATCGATTCGGTCGGCAGCCACACGCTCGCCAACGTCCTCTCGATGACCCGCTATGGCGGTGCGGTTGCCGCCTGTGGTCTCGCCCAGGGCATGGATCTGCCGTCGTCGGTGGCGCCGTTCATCCTGCGCGCCGTCACGCTCGCTGGCATCGACAGCGTCATGGCGCCGCTGGCCGCCCGCAACGAGGCCTGGAGCCGGCTTGCCCGCGACCTCGACCGTGCGAAGCTCGATGCCATGACGGTGACGCGGCCGATCGCCGACGCGCCCCAGATTGCTGGCGACATCATGGCCGGACAGGTGCGCGGCCGCGTGGTGCTCGAGATCGGCTAGTTTGGCCGGCTGCTACGCTGCAGCATAAACCTTTTGCCGCGGCGGTGGTTGCAGACACCGTCAACAAGGGCAAATACCATAGGCGTGTCGATTCGGGCGCGCCGGGCTCTGGTGCGCACGCTATGAGTCCAATTCCGGCCGGCCCGGACATCGGAGACTTTGCGCCAGATGATCGGCATCGTCATCATCACGCACGGCGGCCTTGCCGTCGAGTTCCGCTTGGCACTCGAGCATGTCGTGGGCCCCCAGACGCAGATCGAGACGCTGTCGATCGGCCCCGAGGATGATATGGAGCGCCGACGGGGCGAGCTGATCGAGGCCGTCGGCCGCGCGAATTCGGGCGAGGGCGTGATCATCCTGACCGACATGTTCGGGGGCACGCCGTCGAACCTCGCCATCTCCGTCATGGAGAAAACCGGCGCTGAAGTTCTGGCCGGCGCCAATCTGCCGATGCTCGTGCGCCTTGCCACCGTGCGCAACGGTAAGACGCTCGCGCAGGCAGCCGACCTCGCGAAGGAAGCTGGCCGCAAGTACATTAGCGTTGCGAGCCAGGTGCTCGCAGGCGAGAGTTGATGCGCCGCCCCTGCGTGCCGGCCGCGCGGTCGGCGGCTTTCGCGTCCCTGACGGTACGAGGGCATTCTCGATGAAGGACGGCGTCGAGGTTGCGATCCGCAACAGGAAGGGGCTGCATGCCCGGGCCTCGGCGAAATTCGTGAAGTGCGCCGAGACGTTCAAATCCCAGGTGCGCGTGTCGCGTGACGGACAGACCGTCGGCGGCACCTCGATCATGGGGCTGATGATGCTGGCCGCCGGCCCCGGCACGACCATCCATATCGAAGCCGAAGGTCCCGACGCAGGCGAGGCGCTGGCGGCGCTGAAGGCGCTGGTGGACGGAGGCTTTGGCGAGGACACCGACGCCTGACGTTGATCCCAAACAAAAACAGGCGGCCGAAGCCGCCTGTTTTCGGGGAACAGGAGTGAGACCGGTTACTGCGACAGGCGCAGCGTCGCGATCTGCAGGGCAATGTCGCGGAAGGCGGCCCGGAGAGCAGCGCCGTCCTCGGCATTATAGAACTTGCTCGTGTCGGAGGCGCAGGCCCGCAGCGTGTTGATCGCCGTGTTGTTCCCGCCGAGAGCGAAGCCAACGACATAGACCGTGACGCCGGTTCCACTCTTCATCGCGGCACACAGATTGTCGGCTTGCGTGTCTGCATTGGCGTTGTTGGCGTTGCAGTTGATGCGGGTATTGCCGTTGGCCGAGCTGTTGGACGAGAGCACGCCATTGCAGTGCGCCGTATTGTACTCGCCGTCCGTCATCAGAATGGCGATCTTCTGCGTCTTCGGCGTGTGGTAGGCCACCGGGCGATTTGCGCTGGGCCAGAGATAGGCCCAATTCGGCGACAGCATGTACCAAGCCCAAGCCGTGCCGAGCTGTCCCGCCGTGGCGCCAGCCAACTCCATCTTGTCGATGCGCTGCTTCAGTTCGATCCTGTCGTTCATGAGCGGCATGACGGCATTGATTTCGAGGTCGCTCGTATTCAGAACGGAGCAACGGTTGTCTTCGCTGCTGCTGCTCGAGAAGTAGAGCGGCATCACCTTCTGAGCCGCCGTGTTAGGGGCCGCGTCGGTGTAGCGATCGTTGCCGATACGCTCGGTCACGCAGTAGGATGACGGACGCCAGGTCGTGTTGTTGCCGGACGTTGAGTTGAAGCGGTAGTAGGCTGCGGGCGCACCTGTGGTCCACTGCGAGCTCGACGGCGCGCCGGTCGTGTAAGCCGTGCACGGCGAGCCCGACGAGGTGCAAGAGCCGGTCTTGAGGTTGCCGCGCACGCTGTTGACGAGCGTGGTCGAGCCCAGGTTGATGCCGTTGGCGAACGGAACGAGCGCAACCTTTGACGTATACTCGCTCTGGTCGTCCCACACGACGATGTCGATGAGGTCCTTGGCAGCTGCCTTTAGGTCGATGATTTTCTGGCCGCCCATCGAACCCGTGACGTCGAGCATCATGGAGATCTCGAGGTTGAGTTCCGAATTGCCGCCGACCGCGAGGAGCGCCTCGGCGCGCACCTCGACGGTGAAGCCGTCGACGCGCACGAGCGACAGGAACGGGGCCTGCGCCACGGCTGAAGCCTCGAGCACGAGGGCATTGCGCGCCGCATCCGGCGGGAAGGTCTGTAGCGTCGAGGCAACCTCGTAGGGCTTGTTGCGGTCGTAGAAACTCTGGGCTACTTGCAACGCCAGGGCGGTGTCGCCATTGAGCTGCCAGGATCGCGCTGCCGCCAGCACCGCGGCGTCGACCGCGTTCTGCATCTGGTCGCGGACCTTGACCGCGCGACCGTAGTCGACGGCGCCGCCGACCATCGACACGACGATCGCGATC
>JANOJW010000311.1:0-6786 GCA_031418955.1 Hyphomicrobiales bacterium
TCATTGCGTTGGGATGGTCCAGATGGCAGGAGCGTGGAGCCGCCGATACCCTGGGTATCGGCAAGCCGCGCGACGAACCAGATGGGCCATTCCAACGCAACCGGCGGCGCGGTTGCTTGTGGGCAACTGAAGCGCAACCGGCGGCGCGGTTGCTTGTGGGCAACTGAAGCGCAAGCAGAATGGCGGCCCAATCTCGGCCGACCGCGGCGTCGAAGCCCTTGCCCGTAGCCAGGCTACGGTCGGCGGCCTCCTCCTGGCGGATCGACTCGATCTTGGACCGTGAAACCATACGAAAACCTCCGAGACAGGCTCTAAGCAGGAGAACGTACGCGGCAGCTATCGCGGATAAAAAACTGCGCGATCGTGATCCCATTCCCCGGATCAACAAGATGATCGGCCAAAATCCAGATCATGGCGAGTTGTCTCTGTCAAAGCCGCCCGGCACCTGGTTGTCCGGTTTCGATATCATGCCCCCTGGCCGCGTCCCGTTGCTTTGACACGATGCACGGAAAGCGGTGGACGGTGCCATCGTCGACGCCCCGTTGCTGCCCGCAATAGGATTGAGACGGATTACCGCACAACGCGTGTGCTACAGACATAGTCGCGGGTTTCGACTGGACAGGACGCACGCGACAGCCCGACACTCGACGCGATCGCATCTCACCGTCCAGGAGCCCGCCCCATGAAGCTCAAGGCCCTTACCGGCGTCCGCGTCATCGACATGACGCATAATCAGGCAGGTCCCGCCTGCGCTCAGATCATGGGCTTCCTCGGCGCCGACGTGATCAAGCTCGAGGAGCCAAAGGGCGGTGACGTCGCACGCGCGCAGAACAACGACGAGCTGTTCTTCCTGGTGTTCAACGCCAACAAGCGCTCGCTGACGCTGAACCTCAAGACGGAGGAGGCGAAGGCGCACTTCAAGACGCTGATCGGCAAGTCCGACGTGCTGATCGAGAACTTCGGGCCCGGCGCGCTCGACCGCATGGGGCTTGGCTGGACGGAGCTGCAGAAAATCAATCCGCGGTTGATCTACGCGACCATCAAGGGCTTCGGCACCTGGGGGCCGAACGCGCACTTCAAGGCCTACGAGCCGATCGCCCAGGCGATGGGCGGCGCCATGTGCGTCACCGGCACGGCGGACGGACCGCCGACCTACAACTGGCCCGCGATCGGCGACAGCGGCACCGGCATGCACATGGCGATCGCCATTCTGGCGGCGCTCAATCAGCGGCACGCGACGGGCCGCGGCCAGCACGTCGAGGTGGCGATGCAGGAGGCGGTGCTGAACCTGATCCGCATCTCACTTCGCGAGCATCAGCGGCATGGCGTGCCCGAACGCACCGGCAACCAGCTCGGCCGGAACGTGCCGGGGACGACGTATCGCTGCGCGCCGGGCGGACCCAACGACTATGCGTACATCTATGCGCAGCCGCAGATGTGGCCGGCGGTGTGCAAGGTGCTCGGCCGGCCCGAGCTCGAGTCGAACCCGTTGTTCAAGACCAACCCCGACCGCTGGCAGAATCGCGCCGCGCTCGAGGCGATCATCACCGAGTGGACCATGCAGCGGTCCAAGCACGAGGTGTCCAAGCTGATGTCGGATGCGGGCGTGCCCTGCGGGGCCTGCCAGGACACTGCGGAGATCATCGCCGACCCACACTTGCGCGCGCGCAACATGATCGTCGAGATGGAATATCCCCCGCGCGGGAAGTTCACGACGGTGAACTCGCCGCTGCACCTCTCCGACAGCCCGGTGGACCTCAAGCGTCCGCCCATGCTCGGCGAGCACACCGAGGCGATTCTGCAGGAGTTCTGCGGCGTGGCCCCCGAGGAGACCCGCAAGCTGAAGGCCAAGGGGATCGTTTAAGCGGTCCGCTCCCGATCAGCGGCCCGTCGCTGGAATGATCAGCTCGATCTGTACCGGGCCGCCGGCGTTGACGACGAACGAGCGCTGATAGGTCTGCTCGTTGTGCCGCGCCAGGATCTGATAGGCGCCCGAGGCCAGGGTGTGGGTCGGCAACGCGCCGCGCCCTTCCAGGATCTGGTCGCCGCCCGGGTTCTGGAGCGTCCATTGCGTGTCGGCGAGCGCTTCGCCCCCCGGGCGGTTGACGAGCCTGAACGTCACCTTGGCCGCGTGGTGCGCGACGGTCGCCTCAGTGAGCTTGCCCGCCTCCACGGTGACGTCCGAGCGCACGATCGAGTTGGCGTCGCCGTAGGTCGAGACGACCTGATAGATGCCGGCGTTGAGGCGAATGATGAGGCCGGGCTTCACGCCGCCGAGGATCTTGGGGCGCGTTCCTGACGTGTCCGTTTCGCCAGCGAATACGTCGTAGGAGTGCGTGACCTCCGGGATTGCCTCGCCGTTGGCGAGGACGGCCGCGATGCGCAAGCCCCCGGCATTGAGCACGAACCTCTGTGCGGCGTTCGGACCAGCCTTCAGTGCGACCTTACGGGTCAGATGGGCCTTGCCGAACGCGGCGGTCACGAAATAGGAGCCAGGCGCGAGCTTCACGCTCGGCGCCGCTTCGCGCCAGGATCCGATGGCGCGGGGCTTCTGGCCGTCCTCGGCACTGCGGGTCGTATCTTCGAACACGTGCCAGACGAGGCCCTGGCCGATCCGCTGGCCATCGTCCGTCAGGAAGGCCTCGAATTGCACTTCGGCAGTCGGGGTGCGCGCATCGGCTGCCGTGCGCGGCACGGTGGTCGTGTTAGCCGGCGTCGTGCCTTTGGGTTGGGTGTCGACGCGCGTACCGGTCTCCCAGCCGCCGCCGGGTGGGGGGGATTGGGCCACGGCGCCCGAGGCAATCATGCCAAGCACCAGCGCGACGGTGAACCGCCGCAGTCTGCTCGATCGGCTCTGTCCTGCACCAAGGTTCATGCAACCTCACTGCCACGGTTCGCCAGTCCGGCGCATCCGACCTTTCGTCACGCCACAAGCGGGCAGCACGATGGCGCACAGCCCGCCCGAAAAAGGAGCAACTTGGGCGTTCCGTTTACGTCTCGGCAATGCATGTGGCGGACAATGCGGGCATCGCGAGGGAATCGGAACAAGATAATGATGCAAAAGCATCAGCCAGGTGAGGCGAAGACTGGGAAGACTGGACTGCGCGTCCTGGTCGTCGACGACGATCCTTTCTATCGCGAGATGGCCGAGATGTCGCTGAAGTCGGCCGGCTACGAGATCCTGACCGCCGAGGACGGGGCGCAGGGGCTCGAGTTTCTGCGGTCCGCGCATTTCGATCTGGCCGTGATCGACCTGACGATGCCGGGCATCGACGGGTACGAAGTGATCCGGCGGACACGGTCGGAGGGCCAGAATCCGAACCTGCCGATCGTCGTGATGACCGGCACCGACGACGTCGCTTCGGTCGAACAGTCGTTCGAGGCCGGTGCGACCTCGTTCATTGCCAAGCCGATCAACTGGCCGCTGTTTGTTCATCATGTGAACTTCGTCGGCCGTGCGGCGCGCGCGGAGAGCGAGCTTCGCGACGCGGTGCGCACCGTCGAATTCCTGAGCAACCTCAAGAGCAAAGTGCTCTCGGTTCTCGTGACGGAGTCGCAATTGCCGCTCCGCACCGCGATCAGCATGGCCGAGCTGCTGCGCAAAGAGGTTTATGGGCCGTTGGGCCACAAGGCTTATCTCGAATACGCCGAGGATCTCTATCGGTCTCTCGACGCCTTGTCGGCGACGCAGCTCAAGATGCTCAATGCGGGACGTGCGCTGGCGACCGAGCTGCTGCTGCAGGAAGAAGTCGTGACCCTCGCCGAGATCGTTCGCGAAGCCATCGAGGCGATGCGCGACAAAGCGGCTCGGCGCGGTATCGAGATCGAGTGCCGGATCGCCATTCCGCCGGACAAGACGGTGCGGTGCGATCGGGCGCTGGTCAATCAGGCCCTCAAGATCGTGCTCGACAGCGCAATCTCGTTTGGGCCACGGGGCTCGCCGATCTCCATCGATGCGCGTGTCGACGTGACCGGCTCGTTCTCGTTCACCGTCGCCGACGACGGCCCACCGCTGCCCGATGCCATGATCCGCGAGATCCTGGCGACCTCCCCGCAGCGCCAGACCAGCGCGCCCTCGGCGTCCCGCAACACCAGCCTGACCATCAGCCGGGTGCTCACCGAGGCGCATCAGGGCCGGATCGCCATCAATTCCGCGTCGGGCGAGGGTACGATCGTGCGCCTCATGCTGCCGAGCGAACGCATCGCGGCCGTGCACGAGCCGAGAGCTGAGGCCCTGAGCGCGCCGGCGATCGGGCCGCACTCGCCGGTTGCAGAGGCTCCAGCCGACAGCGCCGCCACGCCTGCGCTGCGCACGAGCGCACCGCCGTCTGCCCCCCCGCCCGCATTGCGGGTCAGCGGAACGCCACGGCTTTTCGGGCGGTGAGCGACACGAATCTATCCGTGCAGCCCGGTTTAATTCACGGTCGGTAAAGGACGTTCGCGCAGGATTTGCCTCGAAGTCTGTGAGGCGCAGTCATCGAATGTTCAGGTTGATCCCGCACTTCTCCTTGATGAGTGCCATCGCGATCGCCGCGATGACCATCGCGCTCGTCAGCGGCTATTACGGGCACGAGAACGCCAACCTCGACCGGTTCATGCGTGATCGCAATGCCGCGCTGGCGCGCGTCTTCGCGACCGATATCTGGCACTCCTACGCCGACCATATCGGCAGCTCCACGCAAAGCACCGCCGAGGCGTTGCGGCGCCATCCCGTAACCGCCAAGATCGACGCTGAGTTGCGCGATCTCACGCGCGGCCTGTCGATCCTCAAGATCAAGATCTACACGCCAGCCGGTCTGACGGTTTACTCGTCCGAGCTCGCACAGATCGGCGATCGCAAGTTCGACGACCGGCAATTCAAAGCCGCGGTCAGCGAACGCAGGATCGTGGGGCGGCGCTCGTTCAGGAAGACGTTCAACGGGTTCGACGGCACGGTTACCGACCGCCAGGTGGTGGAGACGTATGTGCCGATGATCGTCGACGACGGCCGGATCGGCGCCGTGTTCGAGGTCTACGGCGATATCACAGCACACGTCGCGCAGATCCACGCCGAGATGCGCCGAGTAGCGTTCCTCGGCGTGATCGCCTTGAGCATTCTCTACCTGCTGCTACTGGCGATCGTGCGTCGCGCCGACGGCATCATCAAGAAGCAGTACGATCGGCTGCAGACCTACCACGCCGATCTCGAGAAGGGGGTTGAGGATCGTACGCGCCGGCTCGTGGAGCAGAACAAGGATCTCACCGCGATCATCCGCAACGACACGTTCCGGCAGGGCAATCTGGACGACGTCTGCCGGCTCCTCACCGAGACGTCGGCTTCGGTCATCGGCGTCGAGCGGATCAGCATCTGGCTCTACGATGCCGGCTTCACGGCCATCACGAGCGTCGACCTCTTCGAGAGACTGCATGGCCGCCACTCGGCCGGCGTGGAGCTGAAACGCGTGATGTTCCCGGCCTACTTCCGGGCACTCGACAGCGATCAGATGATCGCGGCGGACGACGCCCTGATGGACCGGCGTACCTGCGAGTTCAGCGAGGCCTACCTGAAGCCGCTCGGCATCGGCGCCATGCTCGATGCGCCGATCATCCAGAACGGCAGGGTGGCGGGCGTGCTGTGCTGTGAGCGGGTCGGCGAACCGATGCACTGGACGGCCGAGCAGCAGCTCTTTGCAGCGTCGATCGCAAACCTGGTTGCGCTGACGCTCGAGCGACTCGAGCGGAAAGCCGCCGAGGAGGGCTTGCGGGCCGCCAACGCGTCGGTGATCGCTGCAAACCGCGCCAAGTCGCTGTTCCTCGCCAACATGAGCCACGAGATCCGCACGCCGATGAACGGCGTGTTCGGGATGACCGACCTGCTGCTCAAGACGGACCTCACCGAGCGCCAGCTCCACTTCACGCAGACCATCCAGCGTTCCGCCAAGAGCCTGCTCACGATCATCAACGACATCCTCGATATCTCCCGCATCGAAGCGGGCAAGCTGTCGCTCGACAGCTATGACTTCGATCCGCGTCTGGCGATCGAAGAGACGGTCGAGCTGCTGGCCGACGAGGCCGATCGCAAGAACATCGAGCTCACCCTGTTCGTCTGCCAGGGCGTGCCGCGCTCGATCATCGGCGACGCTGGCCGCATGCGCCAGGTCGCGACGAACCTGATCAGCAACGCGATCAAGTTCACCGATTCCGGGTCCGTTTCGGTGCGATTCGAGCGGATCACGGCGATTGACGGCGAGCCGCGCCTCAGGTTCAGCGTCGAGGATACCGGCGTCGGCATCTCAAAGGACGTGCAAGCTCGCCTCTTCCAGGCCTTCCAGCAGGCCGATACGTCGATCTCGCGGCGCTTCGGGGGCACCGGCCTCGGGCTGTCGATCAGCCGTTATCTGGTCGAGATGTTGGGCGGCACGATCGCGCTCGAGAGCGAGATCGGCGCCGGAACCAAGATCACCATCGAGCTCCCAGTCCGCCTGTCGACGCTCACGATCGTGGCAACGACGCCACGCTCGTTGCGCGGCCGCCGAATCCTGGTGCTCGATGACCGCCCGCTCAATCGCGAGATCATGGTCACCTATCTGAGCGAGGCCGGCGCGCGGCTGACGAGTGTTGGACGGTCTAACGAAGCCGTCGCGCTTCTCAGAGCGGCCGTCCGCGAGGGCGATGCCTTCGACGCGGCGCTGATCGACATGGTGATGCCGGACGCCACGGGCATCGAGGTCGGCCGCCAGATCAAGTCGGACCCCGAGATCGCCGGCACGCACCTCATCATGGTGACGTCGCTGAGCTGGCGTGGCG
>JANOJW010000312.1:0-3934 GCA_031418955.1 Hyphomicrobiales bacterium
CCCGGGCAGCCTCCAGGCCACCCGGACCGGCGCCGACCACCACCACCATCTTGCGCGCGCCAGTCGTGCGCGCGATCTCATGGGGAAGCACGGCCTCGCGTCCGGTCGCTGGATTGTGAATGCAGAGCGCTTCGCCGGCGCCGTAGATGCGATCGATGCAGTAGCCCATGCCGACGCAGGGCCGGATATCGTCCTCCCGCCCCTCGATCAGCTTGCGCGCCAGATGCGGCTCCGCGATCTGGGCCCGCGTCATGCCGACCATGTCGACGAGGCCGCTTGCAACCGCATGCCGCGCGGTCGCGAGATCCTGAATGCGGGCGGCGTGGAACACGGGAAAGCGCGTCGCGGCCCGCACCTCGCCGGCGAGATCGAGATGTGGCCCGAGCTTGACCCCCATCGGCGGAATGACATGCGACATGCCTTCGTCGCTGTCGATGTGGCCACGAATGACGTTGATGAAATCGATCAGCCCGGATGCGGCCATCCGCTTGGCGATCTCGATGCCTTCGGGCTTCGACAGGCCGATGTCCCAGGCCTCGTCGGCGACCGACCGGACGCCGACGATGAAGTCGGGCCCGACGCGCCGCCGGATGCCGTCCAGCACCTCGAACGTGAACCGCAGCCGATTGTCGAGACTGCCGCCGTGCTCGTCGTCGCGATGGTTGGACGCCGGCGACCAGAACTGGTCGAGCAGGTGCCCGAACATTTCGAGCTCGATACCGTCGAGCCCCGAGGCCTTACATAGCTCCGCGGCATCGGCATAGGCCGACGCGATGCGGCGCAAGTCCCACTCCTCGGCCGCCTTCGGGAACGATCGGTGCGCGGGCTCGCGGATGGCCGACGGCGCCACCACCGGCAGCCAGTGCGCCTTGTCGGCGCGCGTGCGTCGTCCAAGGTGCGTGATCTGGATCATCACGGCGGCGCCGTGGTTATGCACGTCGTCGGCAAGCTCGCGCAGCCAGCGCAAGGCTTCGTCGCGATAGAGCGCGATGTTGCCGAACGGCGGTGGACTGTCGGGCGCCACCACCGCCGAGCCGCCGATCATGGTGAGGCCGATGCCGCCCTTGGCCTTCTCGACGTGATAGAGGCGGTAGCGCGCTTTCGGCAGCCCATCCTCGGTATAGGCCGGCTCGTGCGAGGTCGACAGGAAGCGATTGCGGATCACGAGCTGCTTCAACCGGTACGGCTGCAGCAGCGGGTCGCGGGCGGTGCTCTGACTGGTCATCTGGCTGCCTTGTCCGCCATGTGTCGCCCCATCATGTCGACGCTCGTCTTGGTGCTGGAGTTCGTGTTGGTGTCGGCTGCACGCGAGGCGTCGTCGCGCCGTGATAGCGCCTGAGCGGACCCGTCTGCCACAAGAAAGCGCATAACTTATCCCCGCCGTTAACCGTGTGCCCAATTGCCGGCGCAGAAACTTATCCCCACGGCTCTCCATGGCCGCATGATCGGCGCTGCTCTTTGACAAGTGAATAGATGAAAATTTCAACGCGATCGGCAGCGTCGGTGGCGCTGGATGGCGTCATCCCCGCTCGATCCCGCGCTTGAGGATCGGCGACGGCGGCGCCTCGAGGCAGCGCGACGACGGCCCGTCCCAGACGCCGCCGGCCGCCGTGCACTGCGCGATGCGACGCTCGCGGTGCCACTGCCAGGCGAGGAGACCGGCGAGCACGGCGAGCACGGCGAGCACGGCGGCTGCGGTGATCCAGCGGGTCATGACCGCCGCGTCCCGAACCTCGCTTGCCAGTCGCGAACCGCGCCAGCGAATGGCAGCGCCGTCGCCTCGTAGACACCGCGGGCGATGGCGCGGGCGAGGCAGTCGGCTGCCACCATACCGATCTCGGTGAGATCGGTTGAGCCGCCGCGCATGGGTTTGCGCTGTGTCGCGACGGCGAACACGGTGTCGCCATCCATCGGCGCGTGCGCGGGACGGATCGCGCGTGCGAGCCCGTCGTCGGCCATCATGGCGAGCCGCTTGGCCTCGGGCTTGGTCAGGATGGCGTCGGTGGCGACCAGAGCGATCGTGGTCGAGGGTGGCGCGCCGCCCTTGATGCGCAATGCGAGGTCGCCCACAGTGATGCGGGCCGGCATGCCGAGGCCGCCGAACTCGCCGTCGCGCTCGACGGGTGCGGCCCAGAAGTGCGGACCGCCGCCGATGGTCGCGGTGCCAACCGCGTTGACCACCGCGATGGCGCCCACCGTGAACCCGCCCGAGGTCACGGCGCTCGCCGAGCCGAGGCCGCCTTTCAGCGTGGCGGTGGTCGCGCCATAGCCGCCGCCCGCCGTGCCGAGCGCGAAGCGACCGTGGGAGGCGCTGCCTTCGGCGGCGGCAAACCCGAGCTGCCAGTAGGGCGAGCGCTGCCCCCAAGCCTTGTCGCCGCCGTTGAGGAGATCGAAGATGATCGCCTGCACCACGATCGGCACCACGGCCGCGCCGACCGAAAATCCGATCCCGCGCGCCCGCAGCACCGCCATCACGCCGGCCGACGCCTCGAGGCCGTACGCCGAGCCGCCCGACAGCACCACGGCATCGACGCCCTGCACGGTCATCTCAGGCGCCAGAAGTGACACGCCCGTGGTGCCAGGCGCGCCACCCCGCACCACGCCCGACGCGACGTTGGGCTGTGCGACGAGGATTGCGGTGACGCCCGAAGCAAGGCCCGCATCGTGCGCGTTGCCGACGGCGATGCCAGTCACGTCGGTGATCAGGTTCAGAGGCGGCATGGTGTCCTTGGCGCGGATCGGCAGAGCATTGTCGCGGTTACCAGCGCACGCGCAAGGGCCCTGTTGCTACTGGCCTGCTGCTACCCTTGCGCGCGCCGCGCACCACATGCGATGCCTGCAGCCGTCGACGACCACACCCGATCATCCAGAGGCGTCCCTCATGTCCAAGCTGAGCCCCGAGACCAAGCAGAAGCTGATGGGCGTCTCGACCGCCACGCTCTCGACGGCGCTGTTCAAGCGGGGTTTGCGCAACCAGATGATCCAGGACGTGCGGCCGATCAATCCGAACCTGCCGAACATGGTCGGGGAGGCGTTCACGCTGCGCTACATCCCGGCGCGCGAGGACCTCAATCCGATCACCGTGTTCGCCGACCGCTCGCATCCGCAGCGCAAAGGCATCGAGGACTGCCCGCCGGGCCACGTCTTCGTCATCGACAGCCGCAAGGACGCGCGCGCGGCCTCCGCCGGCGGCATTCTCGTGACGCGCCTGATGAAGCGGGGATGCGCCGGCGTGGTCACCGACGGCGGTTTTCGCGACAGCCCCGAGATCGCGAGAATGCCGTTTCCCGCCTACCAGAACCGCCCGTCGGCGCCAACCAACATCACACTGCATCAGGGCGTCGATACCAACGTGCCGATCGGCTGCGGCGATGCACCGGTGTGGCCGGGCGACGTGATCGTCGGCGACGGCGAAGGCGTGATCGTGATCCCAGCCAACATCGCCGACGAGATCGCAGCGGAAGCGCACGAGATGACCGCGTTCGAGGACTTCGTGCAGGAGAAGGTCAACGAGGGCCGCTCGATCATCGGCCTCTACCCGCCGACCGACCCGCAGACCAACGTCGACTTCGCCGCCTGGCGCAAAGCCAAAGATCGGTGACAGGCAGCAGGCAGCAAAAGGTCTCCGGCAACAACAATTCGATGTAGCCGTGTCACCTTCGCGTCAAGCGGAACGCGATGCTGTCCGCACGGGTCAGGCCGCGAGCTTTCAGATATGGGTGCGTGGACAGGGTTTCGCGCCGATCGAGCTGCTCGATCAGGCAGTCGCGGCCGAACAGCTCCTCGACGCGCGCTGCGGGAACTGAAAACGGCGGGCCCTGCATCTCGCTCTGGTCGTACTCGAACGTGAGGAGCAGCGTCGGTGCTGCCGCCGGCAAGATTTCGATCATCTTGGCAACGTAGGCTGGTTGCATCGCGGGCGGCATGGCGTACA
>JANOJW010000313.1:0-6641 GCA_031418955.1 Hyphomicrobiales bacterium
TGGCCAATCGCCAGCACAAGGCCAGCAGGCGCGCGGACGCCTGCATCTCATGGACACCGCGACCATCGCGGCCGGCGCCACCGTCGTTCGCTTTGATCTCGCCGGCACGCCGGGCAAGGTCAGCGCCATCCGCCTGATCGCCAAAACGGGCAGCGTCGTCATCGCCCGCGTGATCGTCACCTACGCCAACGGGCAGGTGCACTACGAGGAGCGCGAGCGCCCGATCAATCTGCTCGAAGGCGAGCGCACGGCCGAGATCGACCCGCGGCTCGAGGAACGCTTCATCGAAAGCGTCGAGGTGATCATCGCGTCGGCAAGCGGCGCGGTTGAACTCGAGCTGCATGTGCGGCAGACGCCGGAAGCCCGCGCCGCCCAGCGCGACGGGGCCGCCGAGCGCAGTTTTGGCACCGCGCGTGAGCGCAGTGTTGTCGGCCCTGAAAAACCCTGGGTCGAAGTCGAGGTTTTCTACGGCACCAATCGCCGCGCCGAGAAGCCGCGCATCGTCGAGGTGAGCAACCCTAAGCCCGAAAAGCGGACGCTGCTCAGTTTCGGTCCCACGCCCGAGCCGGGCCTCAGCCTTGGCAGGGCCGTCGTGACCATCCCGCGCGAACGCACCCAGGGCGAGATCAACACACCCGGCACGTTCGACGTCGTTTCGTATTTCCGCGGCCAGGACATGACGCGTGAGTTCACGCTGCTCGCCGTCGATCGCATGGGAGAGGACGAGTTCAAGGCGGCTGCCCGCGCCCGCGTGGCTGGGGCCAAAGCGTTTCCAGGTCAGGCGTTCGTTTTCGTGCACGGCTACAACGTCAGCTTCGACGACGCCGTGTTCCGGACAGCCCAGCTCGCCCACGACATGGAGTTCGACGGCTTACCGGCGATGTTCAGTTGGCCCTCGGCTGGCAGCCTGGTCAGCTATTTCCTGGACCAGCGCCGGTGGCCGCTGGCGACCGATGCGCTCCGCACGTTTCTCGACCTCGTCAGCAAAGAGACCGGCGCAACCACCATCCACCTCATCGCGCACAGCATGGGGGCCAATCCCATGATCGAGACGTTGGTTGGATACGCCGGCACGCCGACCGCCGATGGCAAGCCGCGGTTCTCCGAACTCATCCTTGCCGCTCCCGACATGACCGTCGAGCGCTTCCAGCAGCTCTCGAGCCGCGTCCGCAGCCAGGCGCGCGGCATCACGCTGTTCGCATCGAGCAAGGATTGGGCGCTGCTCGCCTCGCGCACGTTTACGCTCGGGGTCAATCCCGTCGGCTACGTCGTGAGCGGAGTGACACCGACCCTCACCAGCGGGGTCGACACCATCGACATATCCGAAATGAACACGCGCGCCTTCGAGCTCGGCCATTCGACCTTCGCCGATCGCAAGACGCTGATCAGCGACATGAAGGCGCTGTTGCTCGACCAGACACGCCGCGAGCCCTCGGCGCGGCTACCGCAGTACCAGCCGGTGCCGGCCGGCAGCTCCAAGTACTGGCGCTACAGTCAGTGACCGTCGGCCGCCCGAACGCCGATCAGGCCAATGCCCGGGTGACGGCGCGGCGGGCGAGCACACCGACGAGATGGGCGCGATAGTCGGCGCCTGCGTGCATGTCGCTCATCATGTTGCCGGGCGCGATTTTGATACCCTCGATCGCCCTGACGGTGAACGACTGCGCAAGTGCGGCCTCCATCGCCGGCACACGGAACACGCCGTCCTGGCTGGCCCCGGTCACCGCCACGCGCACGCCGGCAGCGCCCTTCGACACCATCACCGCGACGAGGCAGTAGCGGGAGGCCGGATGGGGAAACTTCACGTAGCCCGCGCGCTCCGGCACCGGAAACGTGATGCCCGTGATGATCTCGCCGTCGTCGAGCGCGGTCGTGAACAGACCGCGGAAATACGCGTCGGCGGCGATCGTCCTGCGGTC
Source organism: Hyphomicrobiales bacterium (assembly GCA_031418955.1). GTDB lineage: Bacteria > Pseudomonadota > Alphaproteobacteria > Rhizobiales > Hyphomicrobiaceae. Next base: position 1,920 of record JANOJW010000313.1, read on the forward strand.
GGTGCGGATGGTGGCGTTGAGCCCCAGCACGGCTGCTGGATAGTCGGCCGCGGGGTCATTGTTGGCAATCGAGCCGCCGATGGTGCCGCGATTGCGCACATGCGGGTCGCCGATGCCGCCGGCCAGCTCGGCGAGCGCGGGAAGCGCCTTCAGCACCTGCGCAGACGACGCGACGTCGGCATGCGTGGTCATGGCGCCGATGGTGACCGTGCCAGGCGTGACGGTTATTCCGATCAAATCGCGCAGGGCCGCCAGATCGACGAGATCGGAGGGGTTCGCCAGCCGCTGCTTCAGCACGGGAAGCAGCGTTTGCCCGCCGGCCAGGTACTTGGCTTCCGATGCGCCTTTGAACACGGCGGTCGCGTCGGTGAGCGAGCGGGCCCGGTTGTATTTGAACTCGTACATCGATTTGATCTCTCCTTTGTTCCCCGGCTGAAAGTGGGCGGTTCGCAGCTCTCGCTGGCGATCCGGGTCGACGTCCCGTGAAGCGGCCGACGATCGTGCTCAGCCGGGCAACGGGGCCTTTCCCGCGTGCATGGCGCGCGCGCCGCTCATGATGGCGTCGACGATGCCCTGATAACCGGTGCAGCGGCAGATATTCCCTTCGAGGCTGCGACGGACCTGCTCCTCGGTGGGCGCGGGGTGCTGCGCCGAATACGCCACCGCCGCCATCACCATGCCGGGTGTGCAGAACCCGCACTGCAACCCGTGGTGATCACGGAACGCCGCCTGCATGGGATGCAGCCGGTCACCTTCGGCGAGGCCCTCGATGGTCACCACGTTGGCGCCGTCGGCCTGCACGGCGAGCATCGTGCAGCTCTTCACCGAGCGCCCGTCGACGTGGATGGTGCAGGCGCCGCATTGGCTCGTATCGCAGCCGATGTGCGTGCCGGTCAGCCGCAGCGTGTCGCGCAACAGGCTCGACAGCAGCTCATTGTCGGCAACCTCGGCCGTCACGGGCTTGGCATTCACGGTGAGCTGGATCATGGGCATCAGTGGGGCTCCCTGCGGCCCGCGGACACTAAGCCCGATTGCGGCTTGCGCCAACAGGGGATGCAAAGGAGATGCGCTGACAGGAGATGCGCGCACCCATCGCTTGGCTACTTCACGAACAGGATGGCGATGTCGTCGTCGGGATAGAAGTCCTTTGCGGTCCACTCGAGCACGGTCGGGCCGACCGGCGTCAAGCCCTTGCGGCAGGTGGCGATGATCGCATCGGGCGCGGGCTTCTTCACGAGCAGACGGAACGAGGCCGACTGCGGCGGCCAGCTGGCATTGGCGGTCAGCGCAAAGGCGAGCGTCACGAGCACCGGACCCGCAGTCGCCGTCCGCGGCTGACCGGTGCGTCGGGCGATCTCGGCTTCCGTCCCCGCATCGAGGCAGTGCGAACGCCGCAGCGCCTCGATCGAGACTGCATCACCTTTCGGTGCGCCGAGCACCGGCCGATAGGCGAGCGTCAAAGTCGCGGCCTTCAGCGGTGCGAAGGTCTGACGCCAGAACCCGACGGTCTTCAACGTCCAGGACGGCAGCACCCGCTCGTCCTCGATGCGCACAATGCCCCGTTCGGCGAAATCCGTGCGCACCGTGTCCGGCAGCCGCTTCAAACGGTCGGGCAGCTCGGGACCCAACGGAAACAGCGGCAGGCCGGCCGCCAGCAGATCCGGCGTCACGTCGAGGCCCAGCACGAGTGCGCGCTGCTCGAAGCGCGGCTGCAGCGCGACGCCGTCGACGGCGTAGGTGAGGCCGATGAAGTTGACGGGATCCGCGTGCGGCAGCGACGGCGCCTGATCGGACAGCCCCAGCGCGTCGATGTCGGGCAGCGGCAGCGTCAGCAGGATCGTGCGCGGATCGGTGCTCGCATTGCGGACGACCAGAGTCGCCTTGACCTCGTCGCGGGCGAGCGAAAGCTCGTGGCTCTCGATCGAGAGCGCATAGTCGGGGACCAGCATCAGGCCGCCGGCCGCCAACTCCCGCGCGCCCTCGCCAATGGCGGTCGCCGTCGTCGCGACCAGCAGCGCCAAAGCTCCAGCCAGCCGCCGAACAGCGCGCCCCATCTGCATCCCCGTACGCAACCTCAACGCCAACCCGGGGGATCATTGGACGCAACCGGCGCTCAAGTCGAGGCGGCCTCATGCGGAACTTCGTCCCCGTTGCATCCGGGCCGCACTCCGCGCACACCCCTTCGCCTCCCTTCGCCTCAGGACTTGGGCTCGCGCGCGCCACCACCACGCTCAGGCACACCCAAGGCGTCGGCCAGCCGCGCCTTGGCCGATCCGGGGCGCAACGGCTGCTGCTGGCTGGGGTGCGGCGCCCAGCCGGTCAGCGTCACGATCTCGAAGGTGGCGATCACCCGGCCGTCGGCGCGCGCGAACCGCTCGGCATAGATCTCGGCCGCGCGCATCAGGACGCCGCGCGACATCGGCGTCCGCGACCGGTCATGCAGGGGGTTGGCTGACGCCATGCCCTGGAGATCGCGCATCAGCTCGAGCGCACTTGCGTAGGCCACCTCGATGGTGTCGGCGTCGGCGACGGGAAGTTCAAAACCCGCCCGCTGCAGCAGGCCGCCCAGATCCCGCACGTCGGCGAAGGGTGCGACGCGCGGCGAAGCTCCGCCCCGCAGTTCAGCCTCCGCCGTCACAAAAGCCAGGCGCAACTCGTGCAAGCTGAGCCCGCCGAGCAACGACGCCAGCATCAGGCCGTCGGGCTTCAAGGCGCGCTGCACCTGCGCGAGCGTTCCGGGCAAATCGTTGACCAGTTGCAGCGACAGCGCCGAGACGACGAGATCGAGAGAGGAGGCGGCGAACGGCAGCGCTTCCTCGTCGGCAACGACAGTCGGCCCATCGCAGAGCGCGGCGAGCGCGGGCGATGCCTCGACGTCGACGAGGCGGCCAATATTTGGAAGCAGTCGAAGCCTGCGCGCCAGCACGCCGTGATAGGCCCCGATCACCGCGCCGTCTGGAAACTCACGCTTCACGAGCGACAGCCGCTCAGCGATATCCTCGGCCGCCCGATGCAGCAGGAAGTCGCGGCTCCCGGCGCCGGCGGCGAACCGAGCGCGGCGGGAGAGCAGCAATCCACGGTCGAAGATCTGGTGGGGCGGGCGCGTCATCGCCGCGCTGCATATCACATCGCCACCAATGCGTATCGTCGGGACCGCCGTCGGGCCGCCGGATGGCGCACTCGTCCCCTCTCCCCGCACCCTTCCCTCGTGCGGGGAGAGGGTTAGGGTGAGGGGCGGCCGCTTGCTCCACGCTCACCCGCAATCCGAGATGCGCAGCCGTGGACGACCAATCGATTTCGCGTCCTTTGCGCCATTGCAGCTTCGGCTGGACCATCATTCAGTGCCTGTTGCCGCCCCTCACCCTAACCCTCTCCCCATGCACGTGCAGGGCATAGGGAGAGGGGACGCCGCACCGACCCGTTGGCGCGGCCGCGCGAGCCGGCCTACACTCCCTACTCCCCACTCCCCGTTGGAGGCTGCCCATGACCGACGTCGAGCCCACACAAGCCCGCCACATCCGGATGCGGCCCGAATGGCTCGCAAAGCGCGTCGAGCCCGCGCTCGAGCCCGGCCTGCCGATCATCGATCCGCATCATCATCTGTGGGACGCGCCGGTCCGCGACACGCGCTACTTCCTCGACGAGCTCAACGCCGATCTGGCCTGCGGCCACACCATCATCTCGACCGTGTTCATCGAATGCCTCGCCATGTACCGAAAGGGCGGCGACCCGGCGATGGCGCCCGTCGGCGAGGTGGAGTTCGCCAACGGGTATGCGGCGATGAGCGCCAGCGGCGGCTATGGCGCGACGCGCGTGTGCGAGGGCATCGTCGGCTATGCCGATCTGGGTCTCGGCGCCCGCGTGCGCGACGTGCTCGAGGCCCATATCCGCGCCGCCGGTCCCCGCTTCAAGGGCGTGCGCAACATCTCGGTCTGGCACCAGGACCCGGCCGCCCGCGGCTCCTCGGCCAACCCGCCGCCCGACGTGCTGACCAATCCGACGTTCAGGCAAGGTTTCAAGGTGCTCGCCGACATGGGGCTCACCTTCGATGCCTTCATGTACCACACCCAGCTGCCCGAGCTGACCGCGATCGCGCGCGCGTTGCCACAGGCGAAGATCGTGATGAACCACTGCGGCGGCGCCATCGGCATCGGTCCCTACGCGGGCCGGAAGCAGGAGACCTTCGCCGAGTGGAAGGGCCACATGAAAGACCTCGCCGCCTGCCCCAACGTGCGCATCAAGCTCGGCGGGCTCGGCATGCGCCTGTTCGGCTTCAACGTGCACGAGGGCCCGCTGCCGCCGTCGTCGGAAGACCTCGCCCGCGCCTGGGGCCCACACATCGAGACGTGTATCGAACTGTTCGGGCCAAAGCGCGCGATGTTCGAGAGCAATTTCCCCGTCGACAAGGGCAGCTGCAGCTACGGCACGCTTTGGAACGCCTTCAAGCGATTGAGCCGCGACCACTCGCCCGAAGAGCGCGACTGGATGTTCCGCCGCGCAGCCGCCGAGACCTACAAGCTGGCGCTCGCTTGAGCCAGGCCGGCCCGCGATCCCGACGGCACGGCACAATCCGCGATTGCCACAATCCGCGATTGTCTTGGACAGCGGTGACGGCAACCTGTACGATGAGATCGCTGCAGCCGAACCGACGAAGGCTGCTGGCGGCCAAGCGATGCGGCGCTCTGTTTCCTTACCGCCGCCTGACCTCGATAGCGCGCTGGC
>JANOJW010000314.1:0-10874 GCA_031418955.1 Hyphomicrobiales bacterium
TCGACGCTGACCCAGCAGCTCGCCAAGAACCTGTTCCTCTCCTCCGAGCGCACCATGGGCCGCAAGCTCGAGGAGTTCCTGCTGTCGATCTGGCTCGAGGCGCGACTGTCCAAGCACGACATCCTCGAACTCTATCTCAACCGCGTGTATTTCGGCGGCGGCGCCTATGGCGTCGAGGCGGCGTCCCGGCGCTACTTCGACAAGGGCGCGCGGCAGGTCACGCTCGCCGAGGCCGCGGTGCTGGCCGGGCTGCTGAAGGCGCCGTCTAAATACTCACCGGCCGCCAGTCCGGGCCTTGCGCGGTCGCGGGCCCGCTCGGTGCTGCGCAAGATGCAGGACGCGAAGTTCATCGACGAGGAGGCCGAGCAGGCGGCGGTACGCTCGTCGGTGAAGTTCGCCGATGCGACGGCTGGCCGCGAGACGAGCGGTCTCGAGTACGCGATCGAGTTCGTGCTCGAGCGCCTGCCGCAGCTCTCCGGAACCGGCCAGCGCGAGGTAATCGTCGAGACCACGTTCGACGCTAGCCTGCAGAAGCACGCCCAGGCCGTGGTCGAACGCACGCTCGCGACGCAGGGAGGGGACGCCGGCGCCAGCCAGGCGGCCGTGCTGATCGTCGACACCGACGGCGGCATCCGCGCGATGGTCGGCGGTCGCTCGTTCGCGCAGAGCCAGTACAATCGCGCGACCAAGGCGCAGCGCCAGCCGGGCTCGGCGTTCAAACCGCTCGTCTACCTGACGGCGATCGAGCAGGGCGCCACGCCCGAGACGACGGTGCTCGACCTGCCGCTCAACATCGGCGGCTGGAGCCCGCGCAACTTCGACGGCCAGCAGAGCCGCGGGCCGATCACGCTCAGGCAGGCGCTGGCGCACTCGGTGAACACGGTGGCGGTGCGGCTGCAGCAGGATTCAGGCACCCGTCGCGTCATCGCCGCCGCCCGCCGCCTCGGCATCAAGTCGGAGCTGCGCGCGGATCCATCGCTCGCACTCGGCACATCGGAGGTGACGCTGCTGGAACTCACCGGCGCCTATGCCGTGCTCGCATCCGGGGGCCTCGGCGTCGAGGCGCACGCCATCCGTCGCGTTCGCACCAGCAACGGCACCGTGCTCTATGCCCGCCCGCAGACGCGGCCCCGCATGGTGGTCGCCCCCGATCATGTCGGCGCCATGAGCAGCATGCTCAACACCGCGCTCGTATCGGGCACCGGTCGCCGCGCCGCGCTGCCTCGCTTTCCAGCCGCCGGCAAGACCGGCACCACGCAGGATTTCCGCGATGCCTGGTTCGTCGGCTACACGGCGCACCTCGCGGGCGGCGTGTGGGTCGGCAACGACGGCGGCGAGCCGATGAACAAGGTGACGGGCGGCAGCCTTTCGGCCGGCATCTGGCGCGACGTGATGCAGCAGGCGCACGCGAAGCTGCAGCCGGCCGCATTGCCGGGCGTCGACGAGCAGCGCCGCGATACGCCGGCAGCCCCGCTCGCGCCGGCGGCGACCGCCACGCCTCCACCTCGCGGCGATGATCCGATCGCGAGGCTCATTCCGTCTCAGCCGGCGGCGCCAGCCGCCGCGGCGCCAGGCTCGCTCGCGTCGGCCCGCGCCCAGGTCGCACGCGTGCGCTCCGACGCCTTTACGCCCGCAGCACCCAGGAGGCCGTTCGCCCCTGCCGCGAGGACCACGACTTCAAAACCCAAGTCGCCGCCGCCCGTCGCGGCGACGGCACCCGCCGCACCCAAGGAGCAGATCGATCCAGGCGCCATCGCGCGCGCGCTCGCACCGCCCGCCCCGACGAAAGAGCCCGCCGCGCTCGACAAGGACGCGTTGCAACGCACGATCTCCAGCGATGGCCGCATGGGACTCGGCGTCAAGCCGTGAGAGGCAACGCAGTATAGCGCGTCGCGCACTGGTCAGATCAGCGGGATCGGATTTAGTCCGGCCGACAACCTGATGGTTGTCATCCCGACAAGACCTGAGACAGCGGCGAGGCAGTCGAATCGGCCGCACGCGGCCGAAATACCGATTGCGCCGGAGCGCAGTCGGTGCGAGGCGTCACCGTCGACGAAAGCAACCACGGTGCCCCGCCTCCGATGTCTCATGCCGCCATCCTCTACCCCGTGCTCTGCCAAGTGCTGCTCACCTTCACGGTGTTGATCCTGATGGCGCGGGCCCGCAGCCGCTCCATGCGCAGCCTCGGCCAGAAACTCGACGACCGGGACATGCGCCTCGGCCAGAACGCCTGGACCGATGAGGCCGTGCAGGCGGCGAACAACTACAAGAACCAGTTCGAGATGCCGGTGCTGTTCTATGCCGTCTGCGCCTTCGCGCTGATCCTGCGGCAGGTGGACACCGTCCTGGTCGCGCTGGCCTGGGTGTTCGCGCTGTCGCGCATCGCGCACTCAGTCGTACACATCGGCCCGAATATGATCCCCCCGCGCGCGGTCACCTTCCTGATCGGCGTTGCGGCTCTGCTCACGATGTGGATCGTGCTCGGCGTGCGGGTGTGGGGCGGGGCTGGAGTCTAACCGTTATGCGCCCCGCCGCCCGGATTACCGCCGCCATCGAGGTGCTCGAGGATATCGTCACCCGCCATCGTCCAGCCTCCGAGGCCCTCGCCGATTGGGGCAAGGCGCACCGGATCGCCGGCTCAAGCGACCGCTCGGCGATCGGCAGTCTGGTCTATGACGCACTGCGTCGTCGCGCATCCACGGCTTGGCGCATGGACGCCGACACGCCACGCGCACTTGCGATCGGCACTGCGTCGACGTCGTACTCGCTGTCGACCGAGCAGGTGGCGGCGCTGTGCGATGGCAGCCAACATGCGCCGGCGCCCTTGAGCTTTGCCGAGCGCGGCGGCCTCGAGCGCTCGCTCGACGGGGCGCCGGACCCGGTTCAGGCCGATGTGCCGGATTGGCTGTGGCCAACGTTTCAATCGACTTTCGGCGAGCGGGCCGTTGCGGAAGGACAGGCGCTCGCCCGCCGCGCGCCGACCGACCTGCGCGTCAACACGCTGAAGGCGACGCGCGAGAAGCTGCAGGCCTCGCTCGCCTCGTTTGGAGCCGTATCGGCGCCGTTCTCGCCGACCGGCCTGCGCATCGCTGCCCCGACCGGCACCGAGCGGATCCCAAATCTGACGGCCGAAGCCGCCTTCCAAGCCGGCTGGTTCGAGGTGCAGGACGAGGGCTCGCAGGTCGCCGCGATGCTGGCCGGCGCTGCGTCGCGCAGCCAAGTGCTCGACATCTGCGCAGGCGCCGGCGGCAAGACGCTCGCCTTGGCCGCCGCCATGCACAACAGCGGCCAGATCTACGCCTACGACGACGACCGCATGCGGCTCAAACCCATCTTCGACCGGCTGAAGCGCGCCGGCGCCCGCAACGTTCAGACGCTTCGGGCGCGCGATACCGCGGCGCTGGCAGCACTCGGCCCCCGCTTCGACATCGTGCTGGTCGATGCGCCATGCACCGGAACGGGCGTCTGGCGCCGCCGGCCCGAAGCAAAGTGGAAACTCAGGCCCCAGAGCCTCGTCGCACGCCAGGGCGAGCAGCGCGAGGTGCTCGGGCTCGCCGCGCCGCTGGTGCGGCCGGGCGGACGCCTCGTCTATGTCACCTGCTCGCTGCTGCCCGAGGAGAACACGGGCCAGATGGCGTGGCTGACGCAGGCGCACCCCGAATTCGCGATCACACCACTCGCGCCGGCCTGGGAGGCTGCCTCGACAGCGCCGCTGCCACGCTCGGCCGACGGCCGCAGCGATTCGCTACTACTGACGCCGGCGCTGCACGACACCGATGGATTCTTCGTCGCCGCACTCACGCGCAGAACCGCTTGAGGAGCGCCGCGGCGCGTCATCCACGACTCAATCGCGGGAATTCCGAAATTTCCCGCACTTGACGTTTGACATGTCGCGAGGCCGCACTAATTGTCCCCAATCGCAGAAGCCGTGAGGCCTCATGTCCGTGCCGCCTGTCAGGGCCCCGCCGCACACGGACACGCAACAGGCGGGATCTTGAGGAGGACTTTCGTCCATCATGGCACAGGCTTCCAAGCCTAAGCGTCCGAAACGCGCACCGGTCAGATCCTGCCTCGGACCCGTCGCCGACCTCGAGTCCCACCTGCCGTCGGAGTGGTGGCGCAAGCTGTTCAACGCGCTGTACGTCAAGACCGACGGCGACGTTGTCGAGAACTCCGAGAACACCCGCCGCGAAGTGGACTTCATCGTCTCCGCGGCTGCCATCAATGCCCACAGCCAGATCCTGGACCTGTGCTGCGGCCAGGGGCGCCACTGTCTCGAACTCGCGCGCCGAGGCTTTCGCAACGTGACGGGCGTCGACCGCTCCCGCTACCTCGTCCGCCTCGCCAAAAAGCGCGCCCAGACCGAGAGCCTCAACGTTGTCTTCAAGGAGGGTGACGCCCGCAATCCGCGCCTGCCCGAGAACAGCATCGACTGCGTTGCCATCATGGGCAACTCGTTCGGCTACTTCTCCAACAAGCAGGACGACGAAAAGGTGCTGACCGCCGTCGGCAAGATTCTGCGCCCGGCCGGCCAGCTCGTGCTCGACATTACCGACGGCGCGCATATGGCCGAGAATTTCGACCGCCGCTCCTGGGAGTGGATCGACGAGCACCATTTTGTCTGCCGCGAGCGCTCCATCAGCAAGGAGGGCGACCGGCTGATCTCGCGCGAGGTCATCGTCAATGACGAGACCGGCGTCATCGCCGACCAGTTCTACGCCGAGCGCCTCTACACGCGCGAGAGTATCTCGAAGTTGATGGAGAAGTGCGGCTTCCGCAACGTCCGCCACCATGGCACGGCCGAGGCGGTCTCGGACCGCGACCAGGATCTCGGCATGATGGCGCGGCGCATCCTGCTCTCCGCCGATGCCCCGCAGCTACCGGCCCGGCGCGTCAAGGGCAAGGTCCAGCAGATCGACGTCACCGTGCTGATGGGTGATCCGCGCCTGCCTGATGGCGTCAAGCGCAACGGTACCTTCAACCCGGAGGATCACGAGACGATCCGCAAGCTCAAGGACGCCTTGTCGGAGCTGCCGGCCTACAAGGTGCGCTATCTCAACAATCACGCCACGCTCGACCGCGACCTTGCCGAGCTCAAGACCGACCTCGTGCTGAACCTGTGTGACGAGGGCTTCAACAACGACCCGTTCAAGGAGCTGCACATCCCGGCGATGCTGGAGACGCGCGGCATTCCCTATACGGGCGCTGCTCCGGCCGCGCTGGCGGCCTGCTACGACAAGGGGCTGGTGCGCGCCGTCGCTCAGTCGCTCGACGTGCCCGTGCCGCTCGAGACCTACGTGCGCCCGGGCGACCAGGGCGCGACACTGCCGTCGGTGTTTCCAGCGCTGCTGAAACCCAACACCGGCGACAGCTCGCAGGGCATCACCAAGGACGCGGTGGTGACCAATACGCGCTCGCTGATCGATTATCTGGAACGCCTGCGCAACGACTTCCCCAAGCGCGGTGTGCTGGTGCAGGAGTTCCTGACCGGTCCCGAGTACTCGGTGTCCCTGGTCGGCAATCCGGACCAGGGTTTGCGGGCACTGCCGATCCTCGAAGTCGACTACACCCGACTCGACCCGACGCTGCCGAAGATCCTCGGCTACGAGTCGAAGTGGGAGCCCGACAGCGCCTACTGGACGCAGATCAAGTACAACGAGGCGTCGCTGCCCGATCACATCCAGCAGCAGCTGATGGAGAACTCGTCGCGGCTGTTCGAGCGACTTGGTTGCCGCGATTACGCTCGCTTCGATTTCCGCGCCGACGCCAAGGGCGAGATCAAGTTGCTGGAAGTGAATCCGAACCCCGGTTGGTGCTGGGACGGCAAGATGGCCATCATGGCCGGCTTCCAGGGCATCCGGTACACCGAGCTGCTGCATCAGATCCTGCAGGCCGCGGAAGAGCGGCTCGGCATCGTCGCCCGGCCGCAGGTGCAGGCCGGCACGGCGGCGATCGGCGCCGGCGCCCAATCCGCGGCAGTGCCGCCTGCCTGAGCCTCGCCTGCCTCTACGTCGAACCGGAAGCGCCGCGCGACCCATGTGCGGCGCTTCTGCTTTGCGGCCGCTCGCTGCATCGTGCTAAGCCGGTCGATGCCGCGAGTGAACCTGCACTCACAGGCGCAAAGCCGGACTACGTCATGAGCACGACCACGCAACCCAAGCCGGACAATCTCATTCGCGGCGCCAGCGGCGACTGGGAGGTCGTCATCGGCCTGGAGGTGCATGCCCAGGTCGCCTCCAAGGCCAAGCTGTTCTCCGGCGCCTCGACCGCGTTCGGGGCCAAACCCAATGCGCACGTCTCGCTGGTGGATGCAGCGATGCCCGGCATGCTCCCCGTCATCAACGAGGAGTGTGTGGCCCAAGCCGTGCGCACCGGCCTCGGCCTTGACGCGCTGATCAACTTGCGCAGCGTGTTCGACCGCAAGAACTACTTCTATCCGGACCTGCCGCAGGGCTACCAGATCAGCCAATACAAGCAGCCGATCGTCGGCGAGGGCCGGGTCGAGATCGAGGTCGACGGCGTGACGATTGCCGTCGGCATAGAGCGGCTGCACCTCGAGCAGGACGCCGGCAAGTCGATCCACGACCAGCACCCCGACAGCTCCTACGTCGATCTCAACCGCTCGGGCGTGGCGCTGATGGAGATCGTGTCGAAGCCCGACATCCGAAGCTCGAAGCAGGCGCAGGCCTACGTGTCGAAGTTGCGCTCGATCCTGCGCTATCTCGGCACCTGCGACGGCGACATGGAGAAAGGCAACTTGCGCGCCGACGTCAACGTGTCGGTGCGACCAGCCGGCTCGGACAAGCTCGGCACGCGCTGCGAAATCAAGAACGTCAACTCGATCCGCTTCATCGGCCAGGCCGTCGAGGTCGAGGCACGCCGCCAGATCGGCATTATCGAGGACGGCGGCACCATCGCGCAGGAGACGCGGCTGTTCGATCCGGTCCGGGCTGAGACCCGCTCGATGCGCTCCAAGGAGGAGGCGCACGACTACCGCTACTTCCCCGACCCCGATCTGCTGCCGCTCGAGCTGGAGCCCGCGCTGGTCGCGCGCCTGAAGGCCGAACTGCCTGAGCTGCCGGATGCCAAGCGTGCGCGGTTCGTGAAACAGTACGGCCTCTCGGCCTACGACTCAGCCGTGCTCACCGCCGAGAAGGACAGCGCCGATTTCTTCGAAGCTACCGTGCATTCCGCAGATAGACTCAAGGCAACAGGAAAACTGAAGATTACCGGGACAGCAGACATACGTGAGGATGACGATACATTAGTTTCAACAGCGGTTGTGAACGACGGCAAGACCGCTGCTAACTGGGTCGTCAATGAACTGTTTGGACGGCTCAACAAGGAAGGCTTGAGTATCGACGATTCGCCAATAAGTGCCGAACAGTTGGGAGGAATTCTTAGCCTCCTGAATCAGAACGTGATCTCCGGCAAAATCGCCAAGGACCTGTTCGAGATCGTCTGGACCGAGGGCGGGGAGCCTGCGGCAATCGTCGAGGCGCGCGGCCTGCGCCAAGTCACCGACACCGGGGCGATCGAGACGGCCATCGACGAGATCATCGCCCGGAACCCCGACAAGGTCGCGCAGGTGCAGGCCAAGCCGACCATGCTCGGGTGGTTCGTCGGCCAGGTCATGAAGGCCTCGGGCGGCAAGGCTAATCCCGCCGCCGTCAACGAGATCCTGAAATCGAAGCTCGGGATCTGACGTGGCCAAGGACATCTACAAATGGCTGTTTGGCGCGCGCGGCCGTGACGCGGTGCGCGCGCCGTTGCCGCTCATGCCCGAGCGTCTGCAGCCGCACGCCGCCGCAATCGCTGCAACCGTGCGACCGATCATCTCTGTCGACGTCGTCAACGGGCCGTCGCTTTCCGCCACCGGCAGCCAGCTCGGGGGGAGGCCCTGGTGGCCGCGCGGACGCCCGTATCCGAAGGCCAAGGACGGCCAGCCGCTGTTCCTCCTCATCCAGCTCAACTTCGCGGACATGCCCGCGCTCGAGCCATTCCCGCGCACGGGCCTGCTGCAGCTCTTCATTTCGCAGGCCGAGCTCTACGGCGCCAATCTCGATGACCTGCAGCACCCCGACGGCTTCGCCTGCGTCTATCACGACGATCTCGCTCAGCCCGTGGACACGACGTCGGCCCCGCACGAGCTGGCCGCCAATGGCTACCTGCCGCTCGAGGAGCCGCTGGCCGCCCGCGGGCTCACGTTCTTTGCCGACCAGATGGTCGTCGACCCGACCGACTACCGCTTCGAGACGCTGTTGCCCAACATCGTCGCCGACGACGATCTGGTCGAGGCCTACGCCGAATGGACGAGTGGTGCGGCCGCCGTCTCCGCCATCCGGCTCGGCGGCTATCCGACGTTTACGCAACAAGATCCCCGCGCCTTCGAAGGCGGCGGCGACCTCGGCGACATGACGCTGCTGACCATCGACAGCACGATGGGCATCATGTGGGGCGACAGCGGCGTCGCGCAGTTCTTCATGCACGAGCGGGACCTGAAGCGCCTCGACTTCTCGCGCGTGGCCTACAATTGGGACTGCTGTTGAGCTAGGATCGACCAGGTACGGGGTCGAGGGGGCACATGGAAAAGCGCGCGATCTTCGGGGGGCTTGGCTGGCCGCTGGCGCTGCTGGCGCCGCAGCTGCTCGTGACGATCGTGTTCTTCTACTGGCCGGCCTCGCAGGCGGTCTGGCAGTCGTTCCTGTTGCAAGATGCGTTCGGCCTCAGAACCGAGTTCGTGTGGTTCGACAACTATGTCGAGCTGTTCAAGGACCGCGACTACTACCACTCGATGGGCGTGACGGCGCTGTTTGCTGTGATCGTGACGTCGCTGTCGCTGTCGATCGCGCTGTTCCTGGCGACGCAAGCCGACAAGCACATCAAGGGCGCGGCGATCTACAAGACGCTGCTGATCTGGCCCTATGCCGTGGCGCCCGCCGTCGCCGGCGTGCTGTGGCTGTTCATGTTCCAGCCCTCGCTCGGCGTCGTCGCGCGAGGCTTGCGCAACATCGGCTACGACTGGAACCCGCTGCTCAACGGCGGCCAGGCGATGTCGCTTGTGGTGATGGCGGCGACCTGGAAGCAGATCAGCTACAATTTCCTGTTCTTTCTCGCGGGCCTCCAGTCGATCCCGAAGTCGGTGTACGAGGCCGCGGCCATCGACGGCGCGCGGCCGTTGCGGCGCTTCTGGACCATCACCTTTCCGCTGCTCTCGCCGACGGCGTTCTTCCTGCTCGTGGTCAACATCGTCTACGTGTTCTTCGACACCTTCGGCATCATCGATGCGGTGACCGGCGGCGGGCCGTCGAAGGCGACTGAGACGCTGGTCTACAAGGTCTATCACGACGGCAAGCTCGGCGCGAACCTCGGCGGCTCGGCGGCGCAATCGGTGATCCTGATGATCATCGTGATCGCGCTCACCGCCGTGCAGTTCCGCTACATCGACCGGCGCGTGAACTACAAATAGTTTGGGCGGCCCGTTCGGCACGGACCGCCCTCTCGATGTCTCAATGCGTCGCGATCAGTGCTTGGGCTTGCCGCGCTTGGGGCCTTTGAAGCCGCCCGGGGTGACAGCACCGACCCCATCGCCGACCGGCACGCCGCCGAACGAGCCGCCGCCGGCGTTATCGCCGCCGCCCGAGGTGTCGCGCGCCGTGCGATCGTAGTTGTAATTGTAGTTGTAGTTCCGCGTATCGTCGTAGCTGAGGCTGAGCGGGGTCTTGCCGCCCGGATTGATGATCACGCGGTCGTGGTAGGGCAGCGGGCGGAACACGCGCACGCCTTCCTCGAGGGTGACGGTGGCGCCGTAGAAAGGCCGCGTCTCGATGCGCGTCGTCGAGGCCTTGCCGGCGAGCGCGGCGGTCGGCAGCAACAGCGCTGCAGCCGTAACGAGAATTTTCGATGTATGACGCATGTCGTTGCTCGGGGCTCCTGAAACGATGGGGGCTGTTGGGAGACTAGCGCGGGCCTCGGGCCGACGTGCAGTCGATCCTTGAAGCATGCTTAATCGCGAGCGGCCAACGACCCGGCCCGACGACAAGGAGACGCCGATGCCCGAGCTGCCCGAGGTCGAGACGGTCCGCCGCGGCCTCGAGCCGGTGATGGCCGGCGCACGCTTCGACCGTGTCGAGCAGCGGCGGCCGGACCTGCGCTTTCCCCTGCCCGAGCGGTTCGCCGCGCGGCTCGAGGGACGGCGGCTCGAGCGGCTCGACCGGCGCGCCAAGTACCTGATGGCCCATATCGAGGGCGGCGAAGTTCTTGCCATGCATCTGGGCATGACCGGCCGCTTCACGGTGGCGATGTCGGGCGGCGCCAACGGCCGCCAGCTCGGCGACTTCACGCACGACGCGGGCGGCGATCCCACGCACGATCACGTCGTGTTCGCCATGAGCAGCGGCGCGACGGTCACCTACAACGACGCGCGCCGGTTCGGCTACATGACGCTCGTGCCGCGCGGCGAGCTCGCGACGCACCCGCATTTCAAGGATCTCGGCGTCGAGCCGCTCGAGCCCGCGCTCGATGCCGACTATCTCGCGGCGATGGCCATGGGCCGCAAAACCGACCTCAAAGCTTTCCTGCTCGACCAGCGCATCATCGCCGGGCTCGGCAACATCTACGTGTGCGAGGCGCTTTATCGGGCAGGCCTCGATCCGCGGCGCTCGGCGAGCGTGCTCGCGACCCGGAGCGGCAAGCCGACCGAACGCGCGCTGCGCCTGCTGCCGCAGATCAAGGGGGTGCTGGAGGCCGCGATCAAGGCCGGCGGCTCGACGCTGCGGGACTACCGCCACGCCGACGGGGCGCTTGGATACTTCCAACATTCGTTCGCCGCCTACGGGCGCGAGGGCGAGCCGTGCACGCGCGCCGGCTGCCGC
>JANOJW010000315.1:0-1600 GCA_031418955.1 Hyphomicrobiales bacterium
TCGGCTCGCCCAACAAGGAGGGCAAGTCGTCGTCGCATGGTTCGCCGCTGGGCGCCGACGAGATCAAGGCGACGCGCGAACGGATCGGCTGGCCGCACGAGGCGTTCGTCATTCCGGACTCCGTATTGAGCGCGTGGCGCAACGCTGGCCGTCGCGGCACTGAAGCCCGCGCGGCATGGGCGCAGCGCTGGGCCAAGCTCGATGCGAAGGCGCGCATGGGCGTAGAGAACCCAGCCCGCGCCTTCGAGGCCGCGATCAAGGACGCCATCACTGCGGCCAAGACGGCGGCCGCTGCCGAAACCGGCCAAAAGGCGACACGCGTGTGGTCGGAACTCACTCTCGAGAAGCTGGCGCCGGCCTGCCCGGCACTGATCGGCGGCTCGGCCGACCTCACCGGCTCCAACAACACCAAGGCCCGCTCGCAAGCAGTCATTTCCAAGGATAAGTTCGCCGGCAGCTATATCCACTACGGCATCCGCGAGCACGGCATGGCGGCAGCCATGAACGGCATGGCGCTGCACGGCGGCATCATCCCGTACGGCGGCACGTTCCTCGTCTTCACCGACTATTGCCGCCCCTCGATCCGCCTGTCGGCGCTGATGAAGCAGCGGGTCGTCTACGTGATGACGCACGACTCGATCGGCCTTGGCGAGGACGGCCCGACGCACCAGCCGGTCGAGCATCTGGCCGCCCTGCGAACGATCCCCAACCTCGCCGTGTTCCGCCCCTGCGACGGCGTCGAGACCGCGGAGTGCTGGGCGCTGGCCATCGCATCCAGCGACACGCCGTCGGTGCTGGCCCTGACACGCCAGAACGTACCCAACCTGCGCACCACCCACACCGACGAGAACCTGTGCGCCAAGGGCGGCTACGTGCTGCGAGACGCAGGCGCCAAGCGCGACGTGACGCTGATCGGCACGGGTTCCGAGGTCGGGCTCGCGGTCGCGGCAGCCGACCTGCTCGCCAAGGACGGCATCAAGGCCGCGGTCGTCTCGATGCCGAGCTTCGAGCGGTTCCGCGCGCAGCCGCAAGCCTATCGCTCAGCGACGCTCGGCGACGCGCCGCGCGTGGCCGTAGAAGCCGGCGTCGTGCAAGGCTGGCACGAGTGGCTGCGCCACACGGACGCCTTCGTCGGCATGTCGTCGTTCGGCGCCTCCGCACCCGCGCCCAAGCTCTACGAGCACTTCGGCATCACGCCCTCAGCCGTCGCCGAGCGGGCAAGGAAGCTGGTGAAGGGGTACGCAGGCTAGCGCGGTGACGCCAACAGTCCGCACGACGTCGCTGCCAACCTGAACCCCCGGTCGCCGGACGTCGTCTTAGGCCAGCTTCGGAAAGCGGCGAGTCTTGGCGCGTCCCCTCTCCCCGACGCCCTGCACTCGACGGGGTGAGGTTTAGGGTGTGGGGCGGCCCCAGGCACGGCATCGCAATGCTCGGCAGCAGCTATCGGGCGGCAAGCTGTCTGTGCTCGGGGCTGC
Source organism: Hyphomicrobiales bacterium (assembly GCA_031418955.1). Lineage (GTDB taxonomy): Bacteria > Pseudomonadota > Alphaproteobacteria > Rhizobiales > Hyphomicrobiaceae. The sequence goes on from JANOJW010000315.1 coordinate 1,476, forward strand.
AATGAGTGGTCCGCCGTCGTCGCGATGTGACCCGGGGAGGACAGCACGGCTGGGAAGCGACATCAAAGTAATTTGGCGAAGGGTTATTGCGAAGTGCGAACCGTGAACGATTGCCGGCGCCGTGA
>JANOJW010000316.1:0-4273 GCA_031418955.1 Hyphomicrobiales bacterium
GCCCGGCCTCAATCCCCATAGAGCCCGCTGCACCGCCACGCCCTACCTCCCGCGACTTCGTGCATTGGCGCTTCTCCGACGCCGGCCTACAGTGTGTGGCGACGGCATCGTGGGCCGGCGTCCGAGAAACCTGCACAGAAGGAGCCAGCAGAGCAGCCGCAGCAGCAGTTTCCGATCTCGGGACTTTTCAAAGTGGCCTTGAAGGTGGTGGTGCAACGCTGGGGCAGACGGCACCCGTTCCGGCGTCTCGGGCGTTGATGGCGCAATCTCCTGCGGTCGTGCTCGGCGAGGTGCTGGTCCCAGACGATGAGTTTGACGCAGTTACTCGCTGGGACGCGGCAAGGGAGCGACTGATCGCCCGCGTACCCTACCGGCAAGCCACTCTCGATCAGCCAAAAGGTGATCGAGAGGCGGCGGCCATGTCGACGTTTCCGGCAGAGCATGTTCGGGCGCACGTAGAGGCCATAGCGACGGGTTGGGCTACTCCGGCCGATTGGCGTCGATCTCCAGATCGCTGCTATCGACCGAGCAACGTGCTGGCGGACCTCACACGCGACTTGATCAAGGCTAAGGGGCAGCTCATCACAGCATTGGCCGAGGGGCGCGTTGCCGAGGCCAGGGCGAAGGCAATCGCAACGGCACTGCCCGGCACGGCTGGTGCCCATCGTCGGTTCGTCAAGGACCTCGACAAGACGATCGTCAACGTCGCGATGCTGCCGATCTCTCGCGGCACTGCGAATGCGATGCTGGACGCCGCCGACAAGCTTCGCAGTCGGGAGGCGATTGCTGGCGTCGCAGATATCGAGGCCGTGCTCGGCGGCCTGGAGAAGGGCGATGCGCCAACGCATGACCAACTCGCGGGGCTCGTCTCCATCCATGCGGCACGTCGCGCGAACGGCCTCGCCACTGGCGGGCAGTGGTTGAGCGATGGCGGCGTCGCGCTCTGCAAGGCCCTAGTTGAAAAGTGGCCGCATGTGCCCACGGGCGTGATCGAGGCACAGGTGTATGGCGTCTCGCTCAATCCCGCGCTCGTCGGCGTGTCGACGCATAACTGGTCGCCGGAGAGCGGCGACGAGGCGGCGCGCGTGTTGCTCGCCGAGTTCGGCCGGGTGGTTAGCACGATCCGATCCCGCTCGGATTTCAGCCCGCTCGACGACCTAGTGGAATGGACCGAAACCCACCATCGATCGCCGCCGTTCTGGTTGCGAGAATGCCTCGATGGCTTCGAGCCTGATCGGTCACTCCGCGAGGACTTCAACAGAGCGGTTTGCGAAAAGATTGCGACGGGGATGGCCGATCTTGGACGAGTGTGGGGCGTCGGCGATGTGGTCGCAGCGTTCAAGATTGTTTTGGCTAAAGCCATCGCCGAAGTGCGTGGCGTCGCGTGCGTCGAGGTGCCGGCGATGAACGTCGTGGTTGGTTTCGCAAGGCTCGATCGGCCTTACAGCCTGAGGAAAGCGTCATGAGCGACAAACAATTCAGGACCGACATGCTCGCGGTGATGAACAGCATCGGCCGCTGCGACGCGCAGAAGTTGGCGACCGAGATGGGTGCCGACCTCGGCCGGGTGAAGTGCGCGTTGAAACGGCTGGTTGAGACCGGCGAGGTGCATCGCGAGCAGACGCCCGGCAGCCTCACGTTCGTGACGCGCAGTCGGCGCATTCGTCAGTTTGTTGCGCGAGCGGAGCCTCCCGCTCGACGAGTTGAGGTTGAGGTTGTCCGTGTCCGTCCACGTCTGGGCGTTATGCGTTGAACTTGCAACTTGGAGATCACACAATGACGAACCAACTGATCGCATGGGCTCACGCCGTGGCAGCGCGCGCCGACCTGAGCGACAAGGCCAAGCACGTTGCCATCGCGGTGGCGCGTCTCGACGCCGATGGCACCTGCACCGCGTCAAACTCGGTGCTCGCGGCTGAAGCGAGGCTCCCCGAGCACGACACGCGCCTCGCGCTGGTCGAGCTTGATCTGGCGCGCGTGCTCGCCACGATGCCGTTCAACGGCCATCGCAGGCTCGTGCCGTTGATGCAGGCGGCTCGCTCGATGGCAGCCTGACGGATAGGCCGCCAATCGCGCGACGTTGGCGCGTGGCGGCCCTTCTCGGAGTTGCCCGCTGCGCCTCGCGGATGGCGCCTCGGCCGGCGCAGCGCGATGCGGCGGGCCACATCTACACCGAGAGCAACGACCGTCAGGTGAACTGGTGGCGCCGTTGGAAGAGCGGATACTGAGTCCCGGTGCTCGCGGCGCACGATCGAATGAGCCGTTCGGGACATGTGCGGTTCCGGAGGCAGAGAGGGTCATTCTCGCAAGAGGGTGGCCTCCTCCGTGTTTGAAATACGGGCAATCGGCAAGCGATCAGGCCTCGATCACCACGTATTCGTCCTCGACGACGACCTTGAACGTCTCGGCGACGTAGGGGCCCTCGACGAGCTTGGCGCCGGACTTGATCGCCACGTCAAACTGCATCAGGCGCAGCCGGCGGGGATCGCAGTAGGAGCGCCCCGTTCGGATATCGAACTCCCACTGGTGCCAGGGACAGCGGATCATCTCGCCGGCGCGCGAGTAGCGGTACTCGCCCGGCGTGCTCGATTCGACGAGGCCCGTGCAGATGCCGCCCTCCAGACTGCCGCCTCTGTGCGGGCACTGGTCGGTGAGCGCAAAAAACTCACCGCCCAGATTAAACACCAGAACGCGGCGCCCATCGACGATCACAAGCTTGCGCCCGCCCGGCGAAATCTCGGCCGCGCGCGCAACGACATGACGGGTTTTGGTCGAAGTGTTCATTCGGACAACGGATTGTGTGAGCTTCGGATCCGGCGAGCCTACATAACGTCGCAACGTAGCACATCCGTTCGGCCCGCCCGTACAGGATCTCACCCGGTGCTCGATCGTTGGGCGATGGAAACAGCAGCGCCATGGCCTTGACCGGCGTCACCGACCTATTGGCCTTCAACGTCAACGGTGCTTCTATTCACCGGATATGATCTCGATGCGAACAGGGTTCCAACGACCTTGCCGATGAGCGAGGCCATCGAAGATCGCGCCAACGCTGTACGAGGCCTTGCAGGCCATTCCGGACCATTGCACGACGAAGGGCCGCCGGTTTCCGCTGGCAACGATCCTCATCATCGCGCTGGCTGCAATGTTGTCGGGGGCGAATGATCTGCTGGCCAACGCGCGTTGGGGACGGCGGTTGAGCCCGCAGGCGCTGTGGGCATTGGGTGCTGTGCCAGCCAGTAGCGCCGCAAGGCCCCGTGCCATGCCACGTATCATTATGTTTTTCAGGACATTTCACCAGCCGAGCTGCGCGCGGCCCTCGGCGTTCTGGTCGACACGGCAGGCGGCCTCGGGCATGTCGCGATCGACGGCAAACGCATCCGCGGCAGTCAGCACGACACGAGCCCCGGCATCCATATGCTGCACGCATTCTCCTCGACGATCAGGGCCGTGGTCGGCTCGCTTGCCGTGCCGCCCGACAGCGGCTAATGCGTCGAAGCCCTGAGCTGATCAAGTCGCTGCCGCTCGACGGCGCGCTTGCCACCGGCGACGCGGCCTTCACGACCAGCGACATTGCCCAGGCGATCCGCGACCGCGGCGGGCACTATTTCCTGTTCGTCAAAGGCAACCAACCGGAATTGCAATCCGAACTCCAGCGGGCGTTCGGAGATCTTTCCCCCTGCGTCGATCGTCGCCGCGGAGCCGGGACTATCCGTCGAAAAGCGGCGTGATCCGCCGGACCTGACGCGTGCCGAAACGATCGACAAAGGCCACGGCCGCATCGAGACGCGGCGGATCGCCGTGCGCACCAAGTTGCCCGCTCGTCTCGACGAGAAATGGCCAGGAATAAAGGCGATCTGCCGCATCGAGCGCATCCGCGAGAACAAAAACTATTGCTCGCGCGAGGTCGTTTACGCCATCACGAGCGCGCCACCGGAAAAGTTTGACGCCGCCAAATTGCTGCAGGCGTCGCGTGATCACTGGAGTATTGAGAATTGCGAGCACTACGTTCGCGACGTGACATTCAAAGAGGACGCCTCCCCCATCCGCACCGGCGCCTTGCCGGAGATCATGGTCGCCCTGCGCTCGTCGGTCCTCGCCCTCATCCGCCGCACAGGCCAGAAACCCACCGCCGCCAGACCCGCCTATGCCGCCCGGCCAAAAGCCGCGATCCAGCTGCTGTTGGGTTCATGAATTGAATGGCCCTGTGCCTCAGGGCCGCCGGGCCAGGAAATCCAGCACCGCGTCCTTGTAACCGCGATCGCCGACCGCCTTC
>JANOJW010000317.1:0-13734 GCA_031418955.1 Hyphomicrobiales bacterium
ATTGAGCACGCCGCGCTGGCTCACCATCGTATTGAAGTTGAGATCGCGCTCCTGGCCCTCCCACAGCTTCATCGACAGCTCATAGAGCGGGATGTTCCCGGGCAGCAGGTAGTTCGAGCGGAGGATGGTGGTGTTGCGCCCCGCATTGCCCGACCCGATGTAGCTCTTCTCGAGCACGGCGACATTGCGCACGCCGTAGCGGGACGCCAGATAGTAGGCGGTCGCCAGGCCATGGCCGCCGCCGCCGATGATGACGACGTCGTAATGCGACTTCGGCTCCGGATCGCGCCATGCGCGCGTCCAGCCGGTCTGGCCCGCGAAGGCCTGGCGGATGATCGAGAAGATGGAATACCGCATCTGCCGAGTTGGATCGAAAGGTCCGGCAGCTGGCAAGCGCGCAAATGGGCGCATCGGCGGGGATCAGCTCGCACCGTCAGCCCGACCCGCTAGTCGCGCGCGGTCTGCTCCAGATGCTCGTAGATCTTCGGGAAGACGTCGGTCGCGGCGTTCTTGCCGAAAATGCAGTCGATGTGGCCGTAGTTCGGGATGACGTGGCGTGAGTAGAACTTGCCGCCGTTGCGGGCGACCAGCTTGTCCATGGTGCGCTGCGTGCTCTCGGGGCGGAAGCAGGCGTTCTCGGCGCCGTGGATGAAGCAGACCGGGAACGCCATGCGGTCGAGATGCGGCATGTAGCGGTCCTCGCCATTGGCATCCAGCAGCACCTGCTTCCGCGTCAGGATGGCGAGCTGCTTGAAGGCGTCGATGTTGGATTCCCCGAACATCTCCGCGAGCCCCGAATCGAAGGTCAGCGCGTTGAGCTGGTCGATCTCGTAGAGCTGGCCGTACAGCGCCGTGATGCGGTTGGAGGTGGCGTTGCGGCTCCGCTCCTCGCGCTGGAACGGGATCGCGACGCGGATCAGCGCATCGATCACCTTGTTGGCGAAGCCGTCCTCGGTCGTCGCACGCGCGTTGACATAATCGATGCCGAGCGCGCTCATCAATGACGGCATGCGCAGGAAGGCCAGCATGCGCTGCGGGAAAAAGCGCACCAGCACGTCGGCCGCGATCTGCGAGATCACAGCCGACCGCACGCCGGTCAGATAGCCGCCCAGCACCGACATCACGAACGTGGTCGAGCCAAAGCAGTGCGCCATTACCTGCACGGACCTGGCGCCCGTTTCGCGGCGGATCAGGTCGACGGCTGGCTGATAGTCGTACTTGGCGCAGTCGTCGGCGGTCCACCGCTCGCGGGCATAGGGCAGATCGATGCTGGCGCGGAAGTCGAGCAGCCAGCAGTCGAAGCCGCGGTCGGCCATGTACTCGAGCAGGTTGGTGTCGATCGTGTCGATGGTGAAAATCGAACTGGCGACGCCGAGCCCGTGCGTAAACAGCAGCGGCCCCTTCGTGTTGGCGCCGTTGTTGTTGTAGCGGGTCAATCGCAGCGTCTTACGGATTTCGGGCCGTGACTCGGTCGTCTCGAAGAAATAAACGCGCGGCGTACCCGCCCTCAGTCCCCGCTTGGTGCGCACCCGGTTCGGGTTGAACCGCTTCACGGGCGCGAAAATGCTACCGAACACGTCGAATAACGTGCCGGCAAACAGCGCGCCGAACTTGGCGACGGCGTTGATGCGCTCGAGGGTCGAGCGCCCGCCGATGCCTTTCAGCGTGCTCATCTGCCGGGCAAAATCCTCGGGCGCGATCTCGAGCACACCGCGCAATTGCTTTGGCCCACCCTGCTGCTGTGCATCGATGTAGAGCGTGGTCGTGTCGCGCCACAGGTCATTGAAGCGATGATCGTCGTGCACATACTTGGTGCCGGTGAACGCGTAAGCTTTGCCGTCGCGCGCGGTCAGCGTCATGTTGTACTCGAACAGCCTGGTCTCGGCGGCGTCCGCCGACTTGCGCATCAGCCGGAACACGCCGTTCGAGATGTCGAGCGGCTCTCCCGACAGCTCCGGGCAGATCGCCGTGCCGGTCAGGCGACCCTCGTGCATCGGGTCGAGAAGGAACGCGTCGATATCGTCCACCCGGACAGTGACGGTGAACGCGAAAGTCTTGCCGAACGAGCGGCCAACCGTTGCGGCGGCCGGATGATCGGCGCCGGCGCGGTCGGACACGAAGCCTGCCATCCGCTCGGTAAACTCGACGCCAGCGGGCCGCGGGCCGGAAGCGATCGGGTCGGTGATCCCAGCCGGGGGCGGCACCATCGGGTTCGCCTCGGTCGTCGTCGACTTGGCGAGCCCGGCCACCGCCTTGGCCTTCTCGATGCCGGCCTCGACCGTTGCAACCTGGCGCGCTGCGGCCGCTTTCAGCTGGTCGACGATCTTCGCGCCGGAGAGATCCGTGACGGATACGCCGCGCTTCAATCGCTGCACGAGGCCCTGCACGAGCTTGGGCGGCGCGCCGTCACCGACCAGATGACGCACCGGCACGTTCGGCCGCGTCACGGTGTCGAGCGACCGCCCGAGATCCTCGGCGAGTTTGATCATCGCGCGTTCGGCGATCGCCGTGATCGACAGCAGCGGATTGACGCCGAGCGAGCGTGGGATCGCCGCGCCGTCGACGACGTAGAGGCCCTCGTGCACGGCGCCGATGGCCGCGCCCGCGCTCGCGTCATAGACGCGGCATTTGTGGTCGACGACGCCGGTCCGGGCGTCCGGGCCGATGCCGCAGCCGCCGAGCGGATGCACGGTGACCAGGTTCTTGCCGAAAATGCCTGTGTTCTGGATCGGGTTGCGGATGAACGTCGCGCTGTTGGCGGCGGATGCTTCGAGCAGCTTGTCCTCGACCCGCTTGAACACGGCCTGCGAGGCGACGCCTGGCCAATCAACGGCGATGCGATCCTCATCGAGATGCAGCCGGCCGGCCGAGTCGTCGTGGGCCATCACGAGATAGGTCGCTGTATGGTGCATGGCGCCGAGATAGGAGCCGAGCACCCAGCTCTCGGTGCGCCGGATGGCCTGCTGGAACTCGTCGAGCAGGCCATTGCTCGTGTCGCGCCCCGTCAGTCGCGCGCCGATGGCGAAGATGCCGGGCAGCATTTCCGCCAACCCCGAGGGCATGACGCCTTCCTCGATGATCATGCCGTCGGCGAGCGGACCGGTATGGCGCAGATCGATGGCGCCAGCGATGCAGGGGCCCGGCGGATCGACGCTGGCCTTCGATGGCTCGCCGGTGCCAACGGCGTTGACGGCCTTCTGGCCGTTGTAGGCGAAGGCCAGCACGTCGCCGTTGCCGGTGAAGCCGTGGCCCAGTCGATCCGACACGGCGATGCCGTTCTGCTTCGAGCGGAGCAGGATCTCGGTCGAGCCGAGGCTGCCGGCGCCCAGCACCACGATCTTCGCCGAGATCGAGCGCTCCGGCGATTGGAAGCCGTCGCGGCGCTTGCTGGAGACGATGTAGAACACGCGCCAGCCGTCCGCCTCTTTGCGGACGTGCCGCACGCCGACGTCGGTGAAGATGTGGGCACCATGGTTCACCGCGTCCGGCAGGTAGGTCATCTGCACGGTCGTCTTGGCGCCGACGTTGCAACCCGAACAGCAGTCGCCGCAGCCCGTGCACGCCGGCTGGTGCACGCCAGCGGCGTTGGTGCCGGCCTCGAACACGACGTTGATCGGCGGCACGGTCAACTCGGTCTCGAGGCGCGCCGCCGATTCCTTCAAGCGCTCGAGCTTGGCGAGCGGCTTGCGCTTGGCGTCTCCCACCGGATACGGCGTTGGCCGCAGCATCGTCTTGGCACGGGCGAAACCCTCGTTCAGCGCGTCGTCGTCAAACAGCTCCGCCGGCCAGCGCGGATCTTCCCAGACGCGCGGGTTGGGCGGCAGCGAGACGTTGGCATTGATCAGCGAGGTGCCACCGAGGCCACATCCGACCAGCACATGCATGTCGCGGCCGACGTGCATGTCGTAGAGGCTCGTGCGCCGTCCGTTGTGGCGTCCGTCGATCGTATACTGGAACTGCTCGATCGCTTCGGGCGCCGTATCGGGAAACTCCCCGATCGGGATCTCGAGGCCGCGCTCGAGCACGGCGACGGAAAGCCCCATCCGCGCAAGACGCGAGGCTGCGACGCCGGCGCCATAGCCGGATCCCACGACGATCGCATCGTATTCGGATTTCAACTCGTCGAGGTTGCGCGAAAGGCGCATCGGGGGCTCCTGTGATCCACGCCGGCTAGCTGCGGCCGAACCAGCTGCGTCGCTTCTGGGCGGCGGGAGCGGCGGGCGGCTCCACGGCGAGATCGGTGCGCGGCGACACATCGAGCGGCATGCCGCGGTCGCGCGCGAACAGCAGCATCGCCCGCTCGGCGACCGCTGTGATGGTGAGCAGCGGGTGGATGCCGATGGGACACGGCAGTACGGAGGCGTCGCACACGTAGAGGCCGTCGTGCACGGCGTCGCGTGCGCGACCGGGCGCGGTATCGAACACGCGGCAGCGGTGATCGACGACACCCTGGCCCGCGTCATCGCCCATGCCGCAGCCGCCGAGCGGGTGCACGGTGAAAAGATTGCCGCCGAGAAAGGCTTTCGAGACCGGGTTTGGCACGTAGGTGCCACCGGTCGCGGCGACCGCTTTTTTGATCGTCGCCTCGATCCGCTCGAACACGGGCTCTTTCAGCGCGTCCGGCCACGCAATCGACAGATGCTCGCCGTCGAGCACCATCCGGCCGGAGGCGCTGTCGCGGCCCACCGCGAGGAACACCGCGGTGTTGTGCACCGCGCCGGTGTAGGCGCCGGCGATCAGGCTTTCGCCGGTGCGTTTCAGTTCGCCGATCAGATCGTGCAGCCCTTTGTCCGTATCGGTGCCGATCACGGCGCCCAACGGCAGCATCAGCGGCAGCAGGCGCGCCATCGGGCTTTGAACACTAGCTTCGACGAGCGCGATACGATCGTTCGGGTCCTTGCGGCGCCGCAGATCGATCAGGCCCGTCACCGCAGGACCGGGCTTTGCGACGCCCTGCTTGGGCGGATGACCGATGCCGACTGCGCCGACGGGCGTGTCGTTGTTGTAGCCGAAGGCTATGGCGTCAGCGTTGGTCGAGATCGTCTGGCCCAGCCGGTCGGACACGGCGAGACCGCGATCCCGCGAGCGCATCATGATCTCGTTGGAGCCATAGGTGCCGGCGGCGATCACCACGACCGGCGCACTGACGGCGCGCACGGGAACGACGCGATCTTCTCGGCCTTCCATGATGAACGAAATGCGCCAGGTCTCGCCGGCCCTCTCGACGTAGCGGACTCGCATGCCGGTAAAGCACTGCGCGCCATGCTGCGACGCGTCGGCCAGATACGTCGAATGCACAGTCGTCTTGGCGCCGACGTTGCAGCCGGCCATGCAGTCGCCACACTCGGTGCAGGCGGCCTGACGGACACCGGCGCGGTTGACCTTGTCGGTGAATGCGATGTGCAGCGGCACCCGCTCGGCTTGCCGCCCGAACGAAGCGGCAGCCTTTTCCAGCGCCTTGAGCTTCAGCGGCGTCGAACTCTCCGGCAATGTCTCGGGCGCCAGCATGTCGCGGGCGCGAGCGAAGCCGGCGTTAAGGTAGTGATCCGTGCGCACGGCCGTCGGCCAGCGCTGATCCTCGAGCACCAGGATATCGGGCGAGAGACAAACATTGGCATTGATCAGCGATGTTCCGCCGAGGCCACAGCCCAACAGCGCATGGACGTCACGTCCCAGCCGCAGATCAAACAGCGCCTGCCGCGAGCCGATGTGGCGGCCAGCCACCGACATTTGCATCTCGCGCTGCGAGGCGATGAGGCCCGTCGGAAAATCACCGGGCAGGAACTCGCGCCCCCGTTCGAGTACTGCAACCTTCAGTCCCGCGCGCGCAAGTCGAGATGCTGCAACGCCCCCTCCGTAACCGGAGCCGACGACCACCGCATCATATCGCGACTGCAATTCAGAGGCGGGACGCGCCAAGCGCGCCATACGCTCCACTCCCTCCGACACCCTTATTCCATTGAGGACACAGTTTAGGGGCTTAAAGGGGCGAAAGCGAGCGCCGTGCCGCCGGATCGTTACAACGCACCGACGGCGTGGCCGACGGGACGCAGGTTGGCATCACTTCGACGAGCCGCTGCCGGAGCCCGAACCGGAGCCCGATCCAGATCCCGAGCCGGATCCGGAACCGGATCCGGAACCGGATCCCGAACCGGATCCCGAACCTGAGCCGGCTTCGGAGCCCTGAGCCGGGCCGCCCATGGCGCCGACCTTCTGGATCGGCACCTTGACGCCAACCGTTCCTGACTTCTCGAACGTCAGCGTGAGATCGATCGAGGCGCCTTCGGCCAACGGCTCCCTGAGGTCGATCAGCATGATGTGCAGGCCGCCGGGCTTCAGCGTCACCGACTTGCCGGCCGGCACCGGAACGCCATCGACCTTGCGCATGCGCATGACGCTGCCGTCACGGATATGGTCGTGGATCTCGACGGTGGCGGCCACAGGCGACGACGCGCTGATCAGCTTGTCCTCGAGCCCGGGCAGCGCCTGAATCTCGAGGAAAGCCGCCCCGACTTTGGCGCCCCCTGGCGTGGCGCGAGCCCAAGGTGCCGAGATTGTGACGTGCGCGGGTTTCGTCTCCGCACGGGGCGCCTTGGCGTCGGCCGGCGGCTTTACTGCGGGCCGCGCGTCTTGCGCAGCGGCAGGCAGAACGACGGCGGCCGCTACGAGAGCCAGAAGTACCGCCCTGGCGCCTACGGACTGTCGGCCCATCGTATCCCGCCTTCTTCGTGCCTGACCATACCCAACCGCGTTTACTCACTCTTTGTATGCACGGCAAGTGCCGGTTCCGCCGAACAAAACACTGTTGCCAGCCGGGTCACGGATAGGGCATGCCAAACGGAGCGGCTGATGCCGCGCCCGGACCCCATGACTGCGACCACCAGCACACCTGGCGACGGACGCCTCGCGAGCATCAGCCCGCGCCAGTGGTTGATCCTGCTGATGGTGCAGCTATGTACCATGCTGTTCGGCATGACCATCACGCTCGCCAATGTGGTGCTGCCACAGATCAAGGGCGCGCTGTCGGCGACGCAGGATGAGATCGCCTGGGTGGTGACGTTCAACCTCGTGGCGACCGCCGTGGCGACGCCGCTGACCGGCTGGCTCGCCAACCGGCTCGGCTGGCGCACGCTCATGCTGGGGTCGATGGCGGGCTTCACGGCGTCGTCGTTCCTCTGCGGCATCGCGACGAGCCTCGAGCAGCTGATCGTGTTCCGCGTCGCGCAAGGCCTGTTCGGGGCGCCGATCATGCCGATGGGACAAGGCATCCTGCTCGCGACGTTTCCTCGCGCGCTGCACCCGACGGTAATGATGATGTGGGGCATCGGCGGCGTCATCGGGCCGGTGACCGGCCCCGTGCTCGGCAGCCTGATCAGTGAGTCCTATACGTGGCGGGGCGCCTTCTTCATGATCGTGCCGCCCGGTGTGGTCGCCACGACAGCCGTGTGGTTGGCGCTCTCGGGCAAGGACGAACGCAAGGCCGTCTCGCTCGACTGGACGGGGTTCGTGTCGCTGTCGCTCGCCATCGCCGCGGCGCAGCTGATCATGGACCGTGGACATCGCCTCGACTGGTTCGAGTCGCGCGAGATCCAGTTCGCCGCGCTGGTCGGCCTGATCGGCGTCTGGGTCTTCACCACCCATACCATGACGGCGGAGAAGCCGTTTCTAGATCCGCGCCTGCTGCTCGACCGCAACTTCTCGATCGGGCTGCTGCTCGCTTTCGTGCTGGGCATGCTGAGCTTCACGCCGATGGTGCTGTTTCCAGGCCTGCTGCACGACCTCAAGGGCTATCCGGACAGCTTCATTGGGCTGTTGATGGCCGGGCGCGGCATCGGCAACTGGCTGTCGTTCCTGATCGTGGTGCCGATGTCGAAGTACTATCCGCGCACCGGCGTGGCGCTGGGCCTTGCCGCGCAGGCTGTCTCGGGGTTCGCCATGGCCCGCCTCGACATCAACATGACCGGGTCGGATGTGTTCTGGACCAACCTCGTGCAAGGGTTCGGCTTCGGGCTCGCCTTCACGCCGATGTCGGTCTTGACCTTCGCGACATTGCCACCGGCGCGGATTACCGACGGCATGGCGATCTATCATCTCGTGCGGAATTTCGGCTCGAGCCTGTTCATCTCGCTGTCGATCCTGCTGCTCGTGCGCTCGACGGCGATAAGCTACGACAGCCTCTCGCAGCTGCTCACGCCCTTCAACAAGGCGATCGGCTATCCGGGCGTAATGGGCAGCTGGACCATCGAGACGCCGCGCGGATTGATGGCGCTCGCCGGCGAGATCCAGCGTCAGGCCGCGATGATCGGCTACATCAACGCGTTCTACCTGTTCGCGATGACGGCGGCGCTGTCGGTGCCGCTCGCCTACATGATGCGCGACGTGCCGCGGGAGCGGTAGTCGTCAGCGTCGCAGCGCGGCAGGCGCACCTATTGCTTCAACACCTTCGCCAGGGTTGCGCGAAGCTTGTTCGCCTCCTTCGCGGGATCGTGTGCGTCGGCGAGCAGGCCGAACGCGTCCATCAAGTAGACGCGTGTGGTGTGGTCGACCGAGTAGCGCCCGTTCACTGGCGCCTGCTTCTCGTAGAATGCATTGAAGGCGTGCGCTGCCGCCTCGATCTCGATCGCCGAGCCGGTGAGCCCGACGATGCGCTCGTCGATCGAGGTCACGTAAGGCGCGAGCACCGCAGCAGTGTCACGCTCGGGATCGACGGTGACGAGCAGCACGGGGAAAGCCTTGGCGACAGGCCCCAGGTCATCGAGCAGCGTCTTCAGGTGCAGCAACGTGGTCGGGCACACGTCGGGGCAGTGCGTGAAGCCGAAGACAACGGCGAACGGCCGCCGTCGCAACGTTTGCGGTTGGAGGCGGGCTCCGCGATGCGTGGTGAGCTGGAACAGCGGAGCGAGATCGATGCCTTGCGGCGGGCGGCCGTGCCGGTCCTGCCCGAAACTTCTCCGTGCGCTGGACGCCATGGCGAGCGCGGCGAAAGCGAGGCCCAGCGCCGCTTGCCGGCGGGTGAGGTTGCGGCGATGTTTGGTTGGCAGCAATATGGCCCCGCAGAATTACTCGCAGTGACGTCATCCAACGATAAAGAGCGTCGGTGTTCATGTCATGGCGTCGAGCGGGCAACCTTAACCGACCGCTTGTCGACTGCCGTATTTGGCCAGTACCGATTGATCGCCGTTGCCGATCACCCATGACCAATTGGCAATTGGACGCACACAACCGTTCAGCTAAACATCCGACTATGACCATCTGGCATACCCTGGGCACCGTAGCCGGAGCCGTCCCCGGCGTCGGCTCGCTCCTGAGCGTGCTGCAGCGGCTGGGCATCGGCTCGTCCGGCGACGGGGAGACCGACGCAACGGCATCGCCTGCCGCCGGCATCTCGTTCACCATCTCGATCATCGCACTCTCGGCCAAACTCGCACGCTCGGACGGCGCCGTCACGGTCGACGAGGTCGCCATGTTCCGGCGGATCATGTCGGTCCCCGAGGGCGAGGAGGACAACGTACGTCGGCTGTTCAACCTCGCAAAGCAAGACGTCGCGGGCTACGAAAGCTACGCGCGCCAGATCGGCCGGCTGCTCGCCAACGACAAGGGGTTGGCGCGGGAGATCATGGACGGCCTGTTTGCGATCGCTGCGGCTGACGGCGTGCTGCACGATCTGGAGGACAGCTACCTCAAGACCGTGTCCGGTCACCTGGGGTTCAGCGAAGCAGGCTATATCCATGTCCGCAGCCTCTACTTCGATGCGCCGATGGGACCCTACGAAGTGTTGGGCCTGGCGCCCGACGCCTTCGACATCGAGATCAAGACGCGCCACAAGATCCTGGTGAAGGAGCATCATCCCGACCGGCTCGCCGGCATGGGTTGCGCTCCGGCCTTCATTGCTCGCGCCGAGCAAAAGCTCGCGCGCATCAACGCCGCATTCGACACCATCGCCCAGGAGCGGGGGCTGTGATCACCACGCCGGACTGCGCCCTCGTCAACGCGCTGCAACCATCGCCCAATCTGGAGCCGCGGCGCGGCACCGGCCACCCCGACATCCTGCTGCTGCACTATACCGGCATGAAATCGGCGACGAAGGCGATCGACTGGCTGGCTCGCCCGGAAGCCCGGGTCTCGTGCCACTACGTGATCGACGAGGCGGGCCGAATCACGCAGATGGTGCCGGAAATCGCGCGCGCCTGGCATGCGGGCGTCGCCTATTGGGCCGGTGAAACCGACATCAATTCGCTGTCGGTCGGCATCGAGATCCACAATCCCGGGCACGACGACGGCTACCCGGACTTCCCCGAAGTGCAGATGGGGCGCGTGGCCGCGCTATCCCTGGATATCGTGCGACGCTGGCAGATCCGGCCCGAGCGCGTGCTCGCGCACTCCGACGTGGCGCCACGCCGCAAGATCGATCCCGGCGAGAAGTTCGACTGGCAGCGCTTGCACCGCGCAGGGATAGGGGCCTGGGTGCGACCCGAGCCGGTTGACTCATGCGACGCGGGTTTCGCAGAGGGCCAAGTCTCGGGTGAGGTGACAGTGGCGCAAGTCCTGCTCCAGTCCTACGGCTACCTCGTTCCGGTCACCGGGATCCTCGACACCGAGACAGCCATCGTACTTGCTGCGTTCCAGCGCCACTTCCGGCCCGAACGGGTTGACGGCCGCCTCGACCGCTCGACGCTGGTCACGCTCGAGGCACTGGTATCGGCAACGCGGCCGGACGTCGCCTGAGCGCGTGTCGCCCGTGTGGCTATCGTGCCGCTGCCGACCCGTGGCATTTTGCTGTGGGCTTTGCTTCCTTGTCGCTTGACCGCCTAAAAATACATTACAATGCCAATTCCGAATCGATGCCTACCCAAGGGACGGGAGCACATGCTCAGGCGCCTCGGCGTTTCGCTCGTCGCCGTCGCTGGCCTCACTGCGGCATCTGCCGCCGTGGCCGGCCCCGCGCTGCTATTCGAGCCGAAGACCGGCAAGGTGCTCTACGCGGAGGACGCGGACCATGTCTGGCATCCAGCCTCGCTGACCAAGATCATGACTGCCTACCTCACCCTCGACGCGTTCAAGGCCGGCCGCCTCACGCCTGACCAGAAGCTCGTCGCGAGCGAGCGGGCGGTGGCTCAGGATCCGAGCAAGATCGGCCTGCCCGTCGGCGCGTCGATCACGGCGGAACTGGCGCTGCAGGCCGTCGTCGTCAAGTCCGCCAACGACGCGACCGTGATCCTGGCCGAGGCGATCGCGGGGTCCGAGGAGGACTTCATCAAGTTGATGAACGACACGGCCAAGCGCCTCGGCATGAAGAAGTCGAACTTCGTCAACACCAATGGCCTGCCGGCGCCCGAGCAGGTGACGACCGCGCGCGATCTGGCACGGCTGTCTGCCGCTCTGCTGCGCGACTTCCCCGACCAGAACCATCTCTGGGCGCAGCAGGAGGTGAAGGTCGGAAAGAAGCGCCTCAAGACCCACAACGGCCTGCTGCGTACGTTCGACGGCGCCGACGGGATCAAGACCGGTTTCATCTGTGATTCGGGCTACAACGTCGTCGCCAGCGCCACCCGCGAGGGGCGTCGCCTCGTCGCCGTGGTGCTCGGCGAGACGTCGGGGCGCGATCGCAGTGTGCGCGCAGCAAGCCTGCTCGAGCACGGGTTCCAGACCTACGGCTGGAAGGAGATGTTCGCCAGCAAGGCCACGCTCGACACCCTGCCCGTCGCCGAAGATGCCAAAGGTGCGCAGAGCATCCGCCAGAGCGTGCAGAACTGGGCCTGCAATGGCCGCCGGCGCGTCGTCGCCCGCAAACCGCAGGCCAAGGGGGCGAAAGCTCCGGTCGCCGCTGCCTCACCGGGCACCGTACCAAAGAAGGCGGCGCAACCCAAGACGGCCGCCACCGCGCCCGCTGCGGCTCAGGCACCTGCCGCCGGTGCGAAGAAGGCGCCAGCTCAATCGAAAGCGGTGCAGGCGCAATAGGCGCCGCGCCCGCTTCGACCTCAGCTCTCAAGCTTCATCCCCCGCTGGCGCCTTGGCGGGGCGGCGACGTGCCTGCTCCCGCCGCGCGGGTTTGTCCATCCGGTCGACGAGTTCATCGACCTGCCGCTGGGCCGCCGCGAAGGCATCGCGGATCGCGATCATCACGTCGGTCTGGGTGTGGGCGGCATCGGGCTCGTGGTCGACCTTGATCGGGGGATGGCCGGGCACGCCGATCTCGATGCGGACATTGAACAGCTTCGGTACCTTGCCGCGGCGCGTCGGCGCGTCGATCACCACGCGGGCATGTGTGATACGGTCGAAATGCTGCTCGATGCGCTGGAACTTCTCCCGAATGCGGGCTTCGACCGCGTCGCTCCTCTCCAAGCCGTGGAACGAGATCTCGAGCGGGGTCAGCATTGTGTGCATCCTTTTGCAGAGTGAAAGTTTGCGGAACTCAACGGTGATCGAGCGACAATCCTCCTCTGAGTGACGTGGGACTAGGGTGGCCCCTGTTCAAGGCCGCAACAGTTCGCGCCACAGCGACGCAGACGTCCCGAATCTCATGGTGCCAGGGACCAGCCCATCCGTCCACGTCCGCAGCAAAATGTGATTGACCAGAAACAAATCGGAATAGACTTGTCCCGCGCACATGACCCTCGGCCGGGTGCGCGGGCCAAGCGTCAGAGCGCGCCTGGGAAAATGCCGCCGTCGAGCAGCAAGTTCTGCCCGGTGATGAAGCCCGTGTGCGCCGAGCACAGGAACGCGGCGGCATGGCCGAACTCGGCCGGCGTGCCGAAGCGGCCGGCCGGGACGCCCGCCATGCGCACTTCCATCGCCTTCTCGATCGGGATGCCTTGTTGCTCGGCGGCCTTCCTGGTCGAGCCGCGCAGCCGGTCGGTATCGAAGGGTCCGGGAAGGATGTTGTTGATCGTCACGTTGTGGCGGACCGCGCGCCGCGCCATCACCGCGACGGCGCCCGTGAGACCCGCACGCGCGCCGTTCGACAGCTCGAGCGAGGCGATCGGCGCCTTCACCGACTGGCTGGTGATGTTGACGATGCGGCCGAACTTGCGGTCCATCATGCCGTAGACGGTGGATTTGATCAGCGCCAGCGGCGTGATCATGTTCCACTCGACGGCCTTGCGCCAATCCTCGAGCGAGAAGTCCTTGAAGTCGCCGGGCGGGGGCCCGCCGGCGTTGGTGATCAGGATGTCGGGGTTCGGGCAGGCGTCGAGGATCATTTTGCGGCCGGCTTCCGTCGTCACATCGCAGGCGAGCGCCACCACTTTGACGTTGGCTGACCGGCGGATCTCGTCGGCGGTCGCCTCGATGTCGGCCTTGGTGCGCGCCGAGATGACGACGTTGACGCCCTCACGCGCGAGTTGCAGCGCCGTTGCCTTGCCGAGGCCTTTCGATGCCGCGCACACGATTGCCGTGCGGCCACTGATGCCCAGATCCATGGAGTGCTCCTTGCGGTTTCTTCAAGCCCCGAGAGAAACCCCGGCGTGCGGCGGGGTCAAGCTCCGTGTCGGGCAGCGGGCGACAGGCAACAGGAAGTCGGCAGGCGAATAGCGCTCGCGAGACGGCGCGGGATTTGCCGGTATCCGCTGCCCGCTGCCCACTGTCGCTGTCTGACCGGGCTAACAGAAAACGCCCCGGCGCGAAGGCCAGGGCGTTTCCAATTCGGTGCGTCGGCGAGAGCTCAGTTCAGCGCTTCCTTGAGCTTCTTTGCCGGCGAGAACTTCGGCACGATGGAGGCCGGGATCTTGAGCGGGG
>JANOJW010000318.1:0-3351 GCA_031418955.1 Hyphomicrobiales bacterium
GCGGCAAGGTCGAGCCCGGTCACCTCGCCGTGCAGGTATTCGACACCGCGCGCCTTGGCACCGGCCTGGAACAGCTGACGCAGCGCATGCGGATCGACCCAGCCCTCGCCGCCGCGGCCCCAGCCGGCGGCGGCCAGTCCCTCGGTCGAGAGCCACGGGAAGCGGCGGCCGATAGCGGTTGGATCGAGCAGCTCCGTGTCGGCGCCGAGCGAGCGCTGCAGGGCCGTGCTCTCCTCGAGATTGGCGAGCCCCCCGGCCGAGGCCATGATCAGGTAGCCGCGCTCGCGGAAGGCGATGTCGGCGTCGGGACCGAACTCCTGTTTGATGCCCTTGAAGAAGCCGACGCCGAACTGCGAGAGGCGAATGTTCTCGGGCGTCGAGAACTGCTGGCGGATGCCGGCCACCGCGCGCCCCGTGGCGCACCACTGATAGCTCGGGTCCATCTCGACGACGGCGACGCGGCCCTTGTAGCCGTCGCGCTTCAAGAAATAGGCGATCGAGCTGCCGACGGATGCGCCGCCGACGATCACGATGTCTGCCGTTGTCTCGGTCATGCACGCCCCGGATCAAGTTGCGCCATGACTGTGCCGGATGACGGCGCGCCTGCCAAGCGCGTCAGAAGGTGTTGGGACGTGCGAACGCCGCCTCCATCTCGCGTCGGAACTTGTAGGCCGAATCCGTTGTGTCGATCTCGACGTCGATCCACTTGAGGCGCTGGCCGGCCTTGATGTCGCCCTTCAGCTTGACGTGCGCGGCAAGACCGAGCGGCAACAGGCCGTCGCGCATCGACACATCGGCCGGCGTCTGCTTGCCCCAGACGCAGAAGCCGCCCTCGCCATCGAGGATCTCGCCCTTTTTCAAGTCGCGCTTGGCCGTCGCGACGACGTCCGAGTTAAAGCAGAACGCGGAGCCGGTCGGCTCCTTGCGCAGCACAGCGGACGCGACCGAGTAGCCGAGCTCCAGGCCGATCATGTGCGTTGGCCGGTAGAGCGAGGCGTACCTGCCGCTGCTGTCCTGCAGCATGGCGTACTCGCCGAAGCACTGGTGCGCATAGGTCGACGGGCTGGTGATGACGACGTAGGTGCCCATCGCCAGGTGATGGGGAATGTCCTTCTCGTCACGAGTCACCGACGAGACGACTTCCGTCACGCCAGCCTTCTCGAGTGTGCCGCCCTCGGAACGCGGCTTGCATACCTGCGACAGCTCGAAGCGCGACGCCGGCGGGAACGCGAGGCCGCTCGATTGCGGCATCAGGCCCGTCGCGTTGCACACCGCCGACATCTCGATGCCGGACTTGGTGCCGTCGATGAACGAGTTGAACATCTTTGGGTTGATGTGGCTGCGGTCGGTGATCGTCAGGTACTTGTCGAGAATGTCCCACACCGTGTCCGGGTTCGACTGGTGGTAGTGCGTGTTGTAGCGCGTGCCCTTGCCGGCGGCGACCACCTCGAAGCCGCACGAGCGCGCCCAGTCGACATGCTCGCAGCTCAGCGCCGGCTGGTCGCCCCAGGCCATCGAGTAGACGACGCCCTTTTCTCGCGCGCGTTTGGCGAGCAGTGGCCCCGCCAGCGCGTCGGCCTCGACGTTGACCATGACGACGTGCTTGCCGTGATCGATGGCGGCGAGCGCATGCCGGATGCCGATGGCCGGGTCGCCCGTCACCTCGATGATCACCTCGATCTCGGGGTGCTCGATCAGCGCCATGGCGTTGTCGCCCACATGCGTCCGGCCGGTCTTGAGGGCGTCACCGAGCGAGGTCGCGGCGATCTGCTCTTCCGGCCATTGCACGCCGACGAGGCGCTCCTTGGCGCGTGCCGGCATCAGGTCGGCGAGGCCGACGAGATGCATGCCGGTGGTCACCCGGCACTGCGACAGGAACATGGTGCCGAACTTGCCGGCGCCGATCTGGCCTATACGGACGGGCTTGCCGGCGGCCGCGCGCTCACGCAGCTGGAAGGAGAGGGTCATGGGCAGGGCCTCGCGCGGATCGAGATTTCGGCGTCACAGAGCACAGAGAAGACTTTCACACAAGCTTGGGGGTCTTGCTTGAAGTGGCTTCACGATCGGGCCAAGTGTACAGCCGCACCGTCATTCCAGCGCAGGCGTGGCAGGTGGGGAGATGCTTGACGTCGTCGATCGCTCAAGGCGGTGCAGAGGACGTGGACCTGTGGCCCCCCGCATCAACCCTGCACAGGGTTAACGGGCGTAGAGGCCTCGAAAACGCGCGCGGACTCTCTTGGCTACGACCCTAGCCGAGGGGTCGCAGATCTTCGTGCACGACGCTGCATGTTCGTGCGCGAGGCCTACGGGATTCCGATTCTCGGTCAGGCAGGGGATCGGCACGAAACTCTTGGTTAACTCAAGGTTTCGCTGAAGCGCACATGGGTTCCGGCCTGCACCGGGATGACGGGCTTTCGCATGAGACTGTGGTTAAGTGCGGAGCGAAGCTTCCGATTCGCTTTCGGAAACCCTATCTGGACGGTCATGGAGCAATATCTCGACCTCATGCGCCGGGTGCGCGACCACGGCGTCCGCAAGTCCGACAGGACAGGCACGGGCACGCTGAGCGTGTTCGGCCATCAGATGCGGTTCGATCTCGCCGACGGCTTTCCGATGGTCACGACCAAGAAGCTGCATCTGAAGTCGATCATCCACGAGCTGATCTGGTTCCTCAGAGGCGACACCAACATCGCCTACCTGAAGGAGAACGGGGTCTCGATCTGGGACGACTGGGCCGACGAGACCGGCGATCTGGGCCCGGTCTATGGCCGCCAGTGGCGTTCGTGGGCGGCGCCGCCAAAGGGCGAAGGCCCGTCTTCACTGCAAGGGCCCCGGACCATCGACCAGATTCGCGAGGTCGTGGAGACCCTGAAGACCAATCCCGACAGCCGACGTATCATCGTCTCGGCCTGGAACCCGGCCGACATCCCGGACATGGCGCTGGCACCGTGCCACTGCTTGTTCCAGTTCTACGTTGCTGAGGGCCGCCTCTCGTGCCAGCTCTACCAGCGCTCGGCAGACGTGTTCCTCGGCGTGCCGTTCAACATCGCGAGCTATGCCGCGCTCACCCTTATGATGGCGCAGGTGTCGGGCCTGAAGCCCGGCGAGTTCGTGCATACTTTCGGCGACGCGCACCTCTATCTCAACCACCTGGAGCAGGCGGACTTGCAGCTGTCGCGCACCCCCCGCCCGCTGCCGCGCCTCGAGATCAACCCGGACGTCAAGTCGATCTTCGACTTCAAGTATGAGGACTTTCGCCTCGTCGGCTACGATCCGCACCCGCACATCAAGGCGCCCGTGGCGGTGTGATGTCTTCATGCCGCTGCTAAGGGCCGTGGTGGTGGATTCTGC
>JANOJW010000319.1:0-3965 GCA_031418955.1 Hyphomicrobiales bacterium
AGCGTTGCGGCCTTGTTCTTGCCGACCCAGTAGTAGTCGATGGAGATCGCGCCATCGATCACCTTCTTGCTGGTGCCGTCGAGCACCTCGAACGGCGGCACGAAAGTTCCGCCGGGGTGCAGCTCGAGTTTCAAGCTGCCGCCGGTGAGCTTATCGACCCGGTCGGCGAACATCTTGCCGGCGTCGTGCGCCGTACTGGTCGCCGGGAAGCTCGATTGTATCTTCAGTGTCTTGGTCTGCGCGGTGGCCGGCCCGGCGAGGCCGATCAAGCCAATGGCGGCCGCGACGACGGCAGCCCTGGCGAGGCGTCTCTTTCGGTGCATGGTCTGAGCGTTCTCCCTACTTCTCCCTGGCCGGACGATTTCGGGCTCTCGGCCTCACCGACGCATGCCGGCAGGCCCGGCCCACCGGCCAGTCGCCAGTCTAGACCGCCCGGCAACGGTTTGACCACAGGCGGGCCACCAACATCGGTGACGGCTCCAACAAGATCGACTGCTTATGATAGTTTGAACGAAGCGAACGGCCGGAGTTCTGGAGCACATGGCAACCACACCTGCGCGAAAAACCATGACCCCGGAAGACTTCCTGATCTGGTCGCAAGGCCAGGCCGACCGCTATGAGCTGGTCGAGGGCGTGCCCACCAAGATGATGTCGGGGGCGAGCAACTTCCATGACGCCATCGTCATCAATATCATCCGGGAGCTGTCTGTTCAGCTGCGCGGCAAGCCCTGCCGACCCATGACCGCCGATACCGCCTTGAAGACCCGCATCCGCTCCTTGCGCCGTCCCGATGTGACGGTGATGTGCGGCCCGCTGCAGGCGCGCACCTACGAGGCGAGCGACCCGCGCCTCGCCATCGAGGTGCTGTCGCCGTCCAACGAGGGGGTCGCCTGGCAGCGCAAGCTCGACGAGTACCGCCGGCTGCAGGGCCTGCGCTACATCCTGCTGATCGATTCGGAGTGCGTCGCCGCCACGCTCTACACCCGCACCGCCACCGACTGGGAGCCCACCGACTTCGACGATCTCGTCGCGGTCGTCGACCTGCCCGACATCGGCTGCCGGCTGCTCATGCGCGACGTGTACGAGGGCGTGACATTCGATCCTCCTGCTGCATAGCGCGCGACGCCCCACACCGCTGCTTGCTTGGCCTGTTTGCAGCGCTGGACTGGACGGCTATAAACCCGGCCAATCAACCCACTTCGAGGCCGAGCCGATCCCATGAGCCAGAGCCCGTCCCACAACCAGACGTTCAGGCCCGAGGTAATCGCCGCCCACGGCTTCAAGGGCGACGAGTACCAGCGCCTGCTCGACGTGCTCGGCCGCCAGCCGACGTTCCTCGAACTCGGCATCTTCTCTGTCATGTGGTCGGAGCACTGCTCCTACAAATCCACCCGCTTCTGGCTGAAGCAGCTGCCGACCACGGGGCCGCAGGTGATCATCGGACCCGGCGAGAACGCGGGCGTCGTGGATCTGGGCGACGGCGACTGTGCCGTGTTCAAGATGGAGAGCCACAACCACCCCTCGTTCATCGAGCCCTATCAGGGCGCAGCGACAGGCGTCGGCGGCATCATGCGCGACGTGTTCACGATGGGCGCGCGGCCGATCGCCAACCTCAACGCGCTGCGCTTTGGCGCACCCGACAACGCTCGAACGAAGCACCTCGTCTCGGGCGTAGTGCGCGGCATCGGCGGCTATGGCAACTGCGTCGGCGTGCCGACGGTCGGCGGTGAGACCAACTTCGACGCGGCCTACAACAATAACATCCTGGTCAACGCCATGTGCGTCGGTCTCGCGCGGACGGACAAGCTGTTCCTGTCGGCCGCCAAGGGCGTCGGGCACCCCGTCGTCTACGTCGGCTCCAAGACCGGCCGCGACGGCATCCACGGCGCGACGATGTCCTCGAAGGAGTTCGACGACAAGACCGAGGAGCAGCGCCCGACCGTGCAGGTCGGCGACCCGTTCACCGAGAAGCTGCTGATCGAGGCGTGCCTGGAGCTGATGGCGTCCGACGCGATCCTCTCCATCCAGGACATGGGGGCGGCGGGGCTGACGTCCTCGACCGCCGAGATGGCCGACAAGGGCGGCGTCGGCATCGACCTCGACCTCGATCATGTCCCCCAGCGCGAGACCGGCATGACCGCCTACGAGATGATGCTTTCCGAGAGCCAGGAGCGCATGCTGATGATCCTGAAGCCCGGACGTGAACCCGAGGCCGAGACGATCTTCCGCAAATGGGGGCTCGACTTCGCAGTGATCGGCCGGACCACCGCTACGGGCCGCCTGATCGTGCGCCACAAGGGCGTGATCGAAGCCGACCTTCCCGTCGACAAGCTCGCCAACTCCGCGCCCCAGTACCAGCGGCCGTGGGTGCCGACGCCGGCGCCCAAGGTGATCCTGCCCGAGTGGGTGGCGGCGCCCGACACCATCCTCGGCGCACTGAAACACATGATGGGCACCGAGCACCTGTGCTCGCGGCGCTGGATCTGGGAGCAGTACGATCACACGGTGATGGGCGATACCATCCAGCGGCCGGGTGGGGACGCCGCCGTCGTGCGCATCCACGGCACCAGGAAGGCGATCGCGGCGGCCTGCGACGTGACGCCCCGCTACTGCCTCGCCGATCCGGTGATGGGGACGAAGCAGGCCGTGGTCGAGACCTGGCGCAACCTGACGGCCGTCGGCGCCGATCCGCTGGCGATTACCGACAACATGAACTTCGGCAATCCCGAGCGGCCCGAGGTGATGGGCCAGTTCGTCGGCGCGTGCGAGGGCATGAAGGAGGCCTGCCTCGCGCTGGCCTATCCGGTCGTGTCCGGCAACTGCTCGCTCTACAACGAGACCAACGGCCGGGGCATTCCGCCAACGCCCGCGATCGGCGGCGTCGGGCTCATTCCGGATGTCTCAAAGACTGCCGACATCCGCTTGAAGCGCGCCGGCGACCTGCTCGTCCTGATCGGCCGCGAGCAAGGCCACCTGGGCCAGTCGCTCTATCAGCTCATTCACATGAGCCGGACCGAGGGCGCGCCGCCACCGGTCGACCTGCCCGACGAGCTCAAGGCTGGCAACCTGGTCCGCGCGCTGATCCGCGAGAGTAAAACAATGGCCGTGCACGACGTGTCGGACGGCGGGCTGCTGGTCGCGGTCGCCGAGATGGCGCTGGCGGGTCGTGCCGAAGGCGCGCAAGGGAGGCATGCCGAAGGCGCGCAAGAGAGCCGTGCCGAAGGCGCGCAAGAACGTCACGCCGAAGGCGCGCGGGAGGCTAGTGCCGAAGGCGCGCAACCGAACAACGGCATTGGCGCGGAGCTGTTTGCCTACGAGGGCAAGCTGCCAGCGCACGCGATCTGGTTCGGCGAGGACCAGGGCCGCTATGTGCTGGCCGTCGCGCCGGATTTCGCCGAAGAGGTGATCGAGCGCGCCCGCCTGCTGTCGCTGCCGGCCCGCATCATCGGGCGCACGGGCGGAGACAGGTTGACGCTGAAGGGCGAGACAGCACTGACGCTCGCCGATCTCAGGCGTGCGCACGAGGCGTGGTTGCCGAACTTCATGGGGGGGTGAAGCGCCGACCGCCGACATACGCAAAAAATCCCGCTCGGTGGAGCGGGATTTTTAATGTTTCGTGACGGGCATCCGTCCCGACGATCAGACCGCGAAGTCGTCGACTTTCTTGCCCTTCTTCAACAGCGCAACAAGCCAACGCGGTTGACGGCCGCGCCCCGTCCACGTCTCCGACGGATTATCCTTGTTGCGGAACTTGATCGCGACCTTGGAGCCCTTGGAGCCGCGACCGCCCATCAGCTCATTCAGGCTGAACCCACGGCGCTCGGCCAGCGCAACAAGCTCCTGCTTTGCCTCGCTCCGGTCGCGGTCGCGAACGAGACCGATCTGCTTTTTCACTCTGATCTCGAGGTCGAGAAGGTCTTTGAGGTTCAAACTATCGATTTTGACGGCAGCCATCAATTCTTCCT